>NZ_DATBUP010000026.1:0-2045 GCF_036515995.1 Pedomonas sp.
ACCGGGCCCTGACCGAAGTCTGCTTCCGTGGCCAGGATATGCTTGCCCACATCCGCCTTGTGCTTCTCCGCGTATGCCTTGGCACCGAGCAGGCCGTATTCCTCTGCGCCGAACAGCACGACGCGGATGGTGCGCTTGGGCCGCTGGGGCAGATCGCGGATCAGCTTGGCGGCGGAGGTGACGATGGAAACGCCCGCACCGTCGTCGATCGCGCCCGTGCCCTGATCCCAGCTGTCGAGATGCGCGCCGATGAGGATGATCTCGTCCGGCTTCTCGCGGCCCTTCACTTCAGCAATGACGTTCTGGCTGGTCACGGTGCCGGGGTGGCTCGGCGTGAGCTTGAGGCGCACCTTGACCGTGTGGCCGCGTGCAGCGAGGCGTTCAATCTGCTCCGCATCCGGCGGCGAGATGGCGGCGGCCGGAATCTTCGGTGCACCTTCCGCATAAACCTGCGAGCCAGTGTGCGGGAAGCGGTGGTCATGTGTCCCGAGCGAGCGCAGCATGTAGGCAACCGCACCGCGCTTGGCGGCTTCCGAAGCACCGGTGCGACGCACGGCGCCGGCTGCGCCATAGCCGCTGCCGTCCTGCATCCGCACAGTCTTTTCGGTCACCAGCGCGATCTTGCCCTTAAGCGAGCCCTCGGGCGCGGCGAGCAGATCGGCGTAACGCGGGAAGATCACCACTTCCGCCTCGATCCCCTCTGGTGGTGTGGCAACACTGGTGCCAAGGCTGGTCACCACCAGCGGCTGGGGCGATGGGCCGGTGATCTCGGCTTTCTCCTCACCCCGCAGCCAGCCGGTCATGGTGAAGCTTTCCTGCCGCACGTTCTCGAAGCCCAGCTTCTTCAGGTAAGCCTCGGCCCAGTTGGCGGCGCGCTTCTCTGCCTCAGTGCCGGCAAGGCGCGGTCCGATTTCGGTGGTCAGGTCGGTGACGATCTGCATGGGCAGGTCGCTGGCGAGCGCCTTGCGCGCCAGATCGGCCGCTGTGGCGTCGGAAGATGGGGCGGCCTTGGCCGGTGCTGCAACGGCCGGCGTGCCCGATAGAATGGCCGGGCTGGCACCGAGCAGCAGAGCGCCGAGAGCTGATATGCCAAGCGCGGAAATGATGGGTGTTTTCATGAGTATCCCTCCGTTGCGGCACACGTTAGTGGGGACAGGGCATCCCCCGCAACGGGTGTCAGCAAGAAAATTTCAGAGGGTTGGAGAAAAGTTCAGGAGACCTGTCAGGCGGCTTCCGCCATCATGGTGCAGACCCGGTTTCGGCCCTCCTCCTTGGCGCGGTAGAGCGCGGCATCGGCAATGCCGAGCGATTGCGATATCCCGTTGGCGGGCGGTTCGTCATGGTGCGTCAGGCCAATGCTGATGGTGACGCCAAGAGGCTCGCCCTTGCCGATATCGATGCGCAGGGCCTCGACCGAGTGGCGCACTCGCTCAGCCAGCGCTTTTGCCGCCTGCGGCGTGGTGGCAGCGAGCGTGACCGCAAATTCCTCGCCGCCAAGGCGGCCGAACAGGTCCGACTTGCGTAGCTGTGTGGAGATAGCAGCAGTGACGGCGCGGATGACCAAATCGCCTGCCTGATGGCCGTACCGGTCGTTAATCTGCTTGAAGTGATCGATGTCGATCATCAGCAGGGCTACGCCATCCGTCTCACGCGCGGGCTGGAAGTCAAGCACGGCGCGCGAACGTGCCAGATAGGCTGGGCGAGCCAGGATACCGGTCAGGCTGTCCATCGTCGCGGCGCGCTCCAGTCGGTCAAACAGGGTGCGCTGAAGGGCCATGATGTTGGTGACGGTGAGCGGACCCAGCACAAGCACGGAGATGCCGATGCGGAAGGATGCCGTGCCATCAAGGAAATCATAGCTGTCCGGCACGATCATCAGGCCGGAGCCCTGCGCACCTAGCATCACGACGCTGAAGATCAGCATGATGATGGCCATTGAGAACAGGCTGTAGGTCATGGCGCACCACAGCAGTGCAGGCACGGAGAAGGCGATGGCACCCGGCCCTCCGATGGCGATTGAGGCAGCAACCGAAAAGCAGAGGGAG
>NZ_DATBUP010000027.1:0-7569 GCF_036515995.1 Pedomonas sp.
TGAGGCCCGGCCGGGCCGACCGCGCACAATCCAGGATGATGAGATTGCTGCCGTGATTGAACGGACGCTACGTTCAACACCAGGCGATGCCACACATTGGTCGATCCGTTCGATGGCCGCCGCAACCGGTTTTTCTCATACGACAATTCGGCGGATCTGGAGTGCTTTCGGCCTGCAACCCCATCGCACCCAGACGTTCAAGCTGTCCAATGATCCGCTGTTCGTGGACAAGGTGCGCGATATCGTCGGGCTCTATCTGTCGCCGCCAACGCGGGCACTGGTCCTAAGTGTTGACGAAAAGAGCCAAATCCAGGCCCTTGACCGGGAACAGCCGGTGCTGCCGATGATGCCGGGCGTACCGGAGCGCCGAACCCACTCCTATGTCCGGCATGGCACAACCTCACTGTTTGCAGCGCTCGACATCGCGTGAGGCTTTGTGATCGGCAAATGCTACAAGCGGCACAGAGCCGTCGAGTTTCTGGATTTCCTGAAGCAGATTGACGCCAGCGTCCCTGCCGGCCTGGACATTCATATCGTCATGGATAGCTACAGCACCCACAAAACCGCCGCGGTGAGAGCCTGGCTGGCACGCCGACCTCATTACCATGTCCACTTCACGCCGACATCCGCATCCTGGATCAACCAGGTTGAACGCTGGTTTGCCGAACTCACGCGCAAGCAGCTGCGCCGCGGCGTTCATACCTCAGTCAGGCAACTCGAAAACGATATTCAGGCCTTCATCGAGCAGCACAACAAAAACCCAAGGCCCTATCGATGGACCAAAACCGCTGATGAGATCCTCTCGTCAGTGAAGCGCTTTTGCCAGAAAACGCAGAAAACCTTATGCACCGAACTTTAGATTCACCAGACTAGAAGATGGTCGAGACCAGGCGGTAGGGCCTCGGCCCGGTCCCTTCGAGCTCGAGGCAGAATACATCCTCGCCCCAGACGACGCAGTGCGCCTGGATCGGGCAGTCCTGCGCGATAATGGCGACAGGGCGGCCATGGCGCTCGAACAGGCGCTGGGCGACCCGGCAGGCGCGGGTGTAGTCGCTCAAGCGCCGGCGCAGGGGCGATGGGTGGTCGGGCCAGGGCATGGATGAGCCAGGTTCTGAGGCGCGCATCACTCCCTCCTCAAAGGCGGGCAGCTGTTGCTGCATGGGCATGCTGAGCCCCGTCATGGCCGGGGCTCCTTTGGGTCTGCGGCCGGTGGGCTCGCCGCTTCCACGAGATCAGCGACGGAGCGAATGCCGAACAGCGCCAGGTGGCGGCCGGGCACATGCTTGCCCGCCACATGGGTCGCCAGGATTTCAAAGGTCGCCCGCGCCTTGAGGTGGGCAAGGCTTTGGGCATGCTCGGCCGGGCAAGCGTGGAGCGCGGTGCTGACGGCCTGCCGGAGGACATCGTGGTAGTCCGAGTAGTAGGTAAGCGCGATCCGGTGGATTTCCCGCCAGTGCTGGCGCAGGTGTTCGCGCTGAAGGCTGGCGGCCGCAGCGATGTCGGCCCACTGGGCCTCGGATACCGTATCAAGCCGGCTCCAGAAGGCATGGATCTCCGGGGTGGCCCACGGGTAGCGGCCGTCGCGCTCGATGAGCGTGTCCGGCCAGATCGGGCGATCATTCTCAGGCCCTAAGCGCATGAGGACGGCATGGGTCAGACTGATGCCGAGGATCTCGGCAACCGCCCGGTCGATGACGCCCTGGGGCGCCGCCTCATACTGGCCGCGGGACCAGCGGGCCAGGTGCTTCAGCACATACCAGTGCGGCTCGACCTTGAGGGGCGTCACCGACAGCGGCCCACCCGGACTCTTCGTGTCGTGGAGGAGCGTGTGCTTGACGCCCCAGAAGTCGCGCATCCATTCGGCGTTGCGCTCGATCTGGTGCTCCCGCCAGCGGGCTGAATGATCCGTGCCGGCCTCCTCGGCGGGCGCGCCGATGCGCCGCGTCAAAAGAAGAACGGGGCGCGGGCGTTGGCGTTGGCGCAAGCGCAGGGTTTTCTGGAACAGCTTGAGCAGGTCTTTGAACATGAGAAGGGCTCCTTTCAAGCGAAGGCCCTGAGGGCACCCGCGCAGCACGACGGCGCCCCGCGTGAGCACACGCGAGGAAGAAGCCGAAGCGGCAGGGATCAGGGTAGAGGTGGCGAGAACGTTGAGCTGCTTGGCGGGGGCAGTGCCCCTCGAGGCCACCGAAGGTCGTCAGTAATCCTCGGGAAACCCGACGGTCAGCACCCGGCAGGTGACGGCCGGGTTGGCGGGGTCTGAACTCCCCTTGCGTCCGGCCGTGTCGTAGTAGTCGATCTTGAAGAAGAAGGTGCGCTGCCAGCTTTCAAAAAATCCGAAGTCGTGTTCCTGATGAGGGTCGTTGTTTTCGTCAAAAGCATCGAACGCGGCCAAAGCGCGCAACAGAAACAGCCGGCGCGCCAGCCATTCCTTGGGCAGCAGCTCCGGCGCGGATTGAAGGAAGTCGGCGACGGCCGTGGTCAGCACCACCTGGCCGAGGCTCGTGTCAAACGGGGCCTGGCGCAGCTGGTCGTTAAGCTCGCGAATGCGGGCCTTGTGCGCCGGGTCATCAAGGTCTCGGGTCATGGCAAAAGCCTTTCGGCAAGCGCGTGCGCCCGGCCTGCTCGAGAAAGAGCAGCCGGTCGCAGCGGCGCGGGTCGCGGAAATGGTTGATCAGGCCGGCTTCAGGACATCGGCCCAGTCGTTGCAGGGCGGCTCGGGATACCGGGCCAGAACCTCGAGGCCCGCGCTGGCATAGGTGGCCTGCGCCCGCGCAGCGCCGTGGCGGCCGGCCTCGTCATTGTCGCCGAACAGCACGAGGGTCTGGACATTCTCCGGCAGCCTCAGTTGATAGAGCCGCGTGCTCGACAGCGCCGCCCAGACCGGAATGCCGTGAAGTTGCATCGCGGCCAGGGCCGTCTCGACGCCCTCGGCGAGCCCGAGCGTCGCATCGGCCGGCGCCAGCTGCACTGCGCTTTTGCCGGGCGCATTGGTCAGCATGCGCCGGGGCTCGTAGGAGCTGAGGCGCGGTTCGTTCGGGTCGAGGTAGATGCGGTGCAACGCCACAAGCCGGCCGTCCAGGTCCTGGCACGCGGCGAGCAAAGCCGGAGGCCAATGCCCGCTCGGCCGGTGGCGGCAGCGGGGCAGGAAGCGCAAGGGCACGCTCTGAGGAGCAGTTAGCCCGCGTGCTTCCAGGTAGCGGGCAGCGTGCGTGTTCTGGACCGGCACCGCCTCGCCCCAGAGCCTCTCCACCCAGGCCTGGATTTCCTGGGGATTGCGCTCAGGCGGCAAGGCCTTGAGGCGACAACCGCCCAGGTGGGGCTCATACTGGCGGATGGCCGCCAGCACAGACGATTGGGAACAGCCTGCATGGCATTTGAAAAGCAGCGCCTGCTCGCCAGTACGGATGCTGAGCGAGGGCGTGCGATCATGGTGGGCCGGACAGCGGCACATGCCGTGCTGTCCGAACCAGGCGCCGCCGAGCAGCCCGCACAGACGGGCGCCGGCCGCGGCCAGTTCTGAGGTCATGGGAGGCCTCCCAGGAAAAGAACGAGGGGCAGGAAGAGGCAAGGGATTGATGCTTCTCACCCCCCTCCTCTTCCCCCCCTCCCTCTTTCTTTTCCTGCGAGAAAGGGGCCAAGGAAAACGAATGCCAAGGCGCAATCGCAGCGGCACGCATGAGATCAGCTTGATATGTTCGGGGCTGGAAGGCCTGACTGCAGGCAAAGGGTAGGCCCCGTCATACATCACCAGGGGCAGGCTAACCGACCGCATGCAAGCGGACGCCGAGCCGAGCGATTGCCCGTCGGGCGCTATAGCTGGCGTCAGCTTCGCGCCCATGTTCGCTGTTCGATGGGATCACAGCAGTTTCCGAAACCAGACGCCATTCCCGGACCTGCTTCGTGGCCATGACGCGGAGAGCACCATGGTCCAGTTTGTCCAGATCATTATCAGAAGCAAGAGCAGCTTAACCCTCCTGTCTGCCAGCGCAAAGTGAGCCACTGCAGCTCTGCTCCGGGTTCAACCGCTAATCACTTTGTTGGCGTGCCAAACCCCGTGAGATCAGGTCCGCAACGAACGCGGCCTTACGATCAATCTCTTCCGGCGTTCTTGGCTGCACTTGCCCAGTCGCCACTGCCTTCACCATGTCCTCTGCAAGCAGCCAGAGAAAAAGGGATGCCACTTCATCGCAGTCCACGGTCCGGATCAGTCCACGGCGCAGGAAGCTTTCCAGATAACGTCGCAGCGGCTCTTGCTGGCGAAGCCTCTTGGCCTCCAGCATTGCCTGCCGGAACTCCGGAAAACGGTGACTCTCGCGGACGCTGATTGCGGTGATCGCAATAGAAGCCGCCGTTCGGTTCAGGTTAAGAACTGTGCGGGCCCGCTCATAAAGGCCGTCATACAAGGACAAGTCGTCCGTATCAGCGAACTTCGCGCCCAACGAGCGATCTGCGATTCTCTGGAGCACAGCCTGAAGCAAACCCGGCTTTCCACCGTACTTGGCATAGATAGTCTGCTTCGAGACGCCGGCTTTCCTGGAGAACAGGTCAAGCGTGGCGCGCTCATATCCGTGCTCGATTAGAACTGCTTCGGCAATCGAAAGCAGTTCCTCGGCCCGCTTTTTCAGATCCTGAGCTTTGGGGCGTCCGGCCCCCTCTTTGAAACTAAGTGCTTACTCATAAATCCTCTTGACGGTGTGAGCGGCATAACGCAACGTGAGAAGAAATCAAACGACTCATTACTTATTAAACCGTACTCACAATGGCTTTTGACCCACACTAACTGAACTAAAGATAAGGGGGAGGGATAACTTGCGTAATATTATGTCTGTTGCACAGCGTATCGGGCTGTGCGCAACGACGGCTGTCGCCCTTTGCGCTCCAGCCTATGCGCAAACCAAGCAGCAAACTGAACTGACATTCGACGATATTGTTGTGACGGCAACACGGCAGAGCCAACGCCTGCAGGACGTGCCGATGGCGGTCGATGTCACAACCGGCGAGCAGATTACGCGCCTCTCGATTCTGAATGTGAGCGATATCCAGCAGCTTTCGCCTGGTTTGCAGATCACGAACACCACCGGCCGCAACAATACCGCGACGCTGCGCGGCATCTCGTTCGATCCCGACAGCGGCGCGTTTCCGGCCGTTGAAGTTTACTTCAACGAGATGTCCGTCAATGCCCAGCAGACGTTTGCCGCACTATACGACATTGCACAGATTGAAGTGCTGCGCGGTCCGCAGGGATCGACCCGCGGCAAGACCGCTCCGGCTGGCGCAATCACGATTGCAACGCGCCGCCCTGACTTGAACGAGGTTAACGGCTATGTCCAGGGAACGGCAGCAACCCGCGATGCCTACAATCTGCAGGCCGCCGTATCCATCCCTCTTAAATCGGATGTGCTTGCGGTGCGGGCGGCTGTGCTGACCGACAAGAACCGCGCCAACCACGTGCGCAACATTCACACCGGCGAACGCTCCCGGTCGGAGACAAAGAGCGGCCGCCTCAGCGTTGCCTATGAACCTTCGCCAGATTTCCGCACTGACGTTGTCTATCAATACCTCGATGTTGACTCTCGAGTATTCCAGCAGGTTGTCGGCACCGGCAATCAACCGAGGCTGCTTGATCCCAGCCGCAGTGGCCCTGCAATCGACGTGGACGATCGTTTGTCGGTGACGGAGGGGCCGGCTCATTTCAAGAACCGGTCGCACTTCCTGACGCTGAACGCCAGCTGGGACCTTGGCACACACGAGCTCGCCTTCTCAGGGGGCTATGTCGACACCAAGCTGAGGGCCCGGCGCGATTATGATCCAACAAATGCGGTCCCCGATTTCATCAATCTTCAGGACACTGACACCCGGTACGACGGCCTGACCGGCGAGCTTCGGCTGGCTTCCAGGTTTGCGGGCCCTATCAACTACACGGTAAGTGCCTACAGGTCGGCAATTTCCGGGCCAACTGCCGTTTCTCAGCAGAGCGCGACCTTCTTCCCGAGCACGCTGCTGGGCCTACCCGGCCCTGCAACCCCGATCGCAGCGAGCACCGGTCTGTTCCTTCCGCTCGACATTACGACAACCGTACCCATAAAGAATGTCACCGAATCCATTGCCGGCAGCCTGGAGTTCCAGTTGACGGACAAGCTGCGTGCGGAGGTGGCCGCGCGTTACAATTGGCTGCGGAGCAACTTCCAGACTTACCTCACCGTGAACACGCCCGGTTTGCCCCTTTTCGGGGTGCCTGCCGGAACAATGATCGGCCCGGATCTGCCGTCGAACGCAAAAACCGCCCATCGCTTCAAGGCCTTGACCGGCGGTGGCAGCATTGTCTACGAAGCCTCGCCTGATGTGACGACGTATCTTTCGTATGGCCATTCCTATCGCTTCGGCCCGGTCGCTGTCGGCTTGACGGATCCGCTCAGCGCCGATCTTACCCAAACCGATGATGAAACCTCGGATTCCGTAGAGCTGGGCATCAAATCGAAGCTCCTTGATCGGCGCCTGTCGCTCAATGCGGCGTTGTTCTACCAGAAAATCAATAATTATATATCACGTGTTCCGCAGGTCTATTATTCGGCCAATCGGGACGGTGCGATTACCAGCTCTTTCGACTTCAACTTCAACGGCGATGTGAAATCGAAGGGCGCTGAAATCTCACTCTCGGCAACGCCTACCGACAACTGGGACCTGGATGTCGCCGCAAGCTATGTCGATGCACGCTATGATAATGCATCAGCGCCGTGCAACGTGTTCGACGCATCCGGAAAGATCATCATTCCAGTCGGTCAGGAAACGGCGAGATGCACTCGAGATGATCGCATCGCCGAGGCGCCGCGCTTCAGTCTGAGCGCCAATACAGAGTATCGCGTTCCAGTCGGCACCAATGACGCCTTTGTGCGTGCGCTGCTGACGTATCAGCCCGGCTTCAACTCTGACCTGGCTCAGTTCAAGTATTCGAGCCTGACGAACCTCAACATCTTCATTGGCCTGCGCAGTGAAAACGGTTGGGAAATCTCCGGCTTCGTGAAGAATGTCTTCAATCAGGAGCGCATTCGCTCGATCAGCTCATCGATCGGCCAGGTTGGAACGGTCGACCCCGACGTCGTCTTCAGTTCCGGCTACAGAACGGTCTCCGTATCGGCGCCCCGCGAGTTCGGCCTCACGGCGACCTTGAACTTCTAAGAGGGACACCTTGCCATGTTCGACAGACTTAAGAACAAGTCCATCATCGTCATTGGCTCCGGCAGCGGGATCGGCGCGGCGACCGTCAAGCGTCTGGCAGCCGAGGGCGCGCGAGTCTGCGCCGCAGACATCAACGAAGCCGGAGCACGGGCTGTTGCGGATGACGTAACTTCAAAAGGCGGCGAGGCATTTCCGGTTTACATCGACCTTGCCGATGAAGCCTCGGTCAACAAGGCCGTTGCCGCGGCAGCCGACCGCTTTGGCGGCCTGACGGGTGCCCACATCAATGCGGCGGACCTCGGGACCATCATGCAGGACAGCAACGCGCTGGATGAAGATCTGGCCGTTTTCGACCGGACGCTCTCGATCAACTTGCGGGGGCACCTTCTTTGC
>NZ_DATBUP010000028.1:0-46675 GCF_036515995.1 Pedomonas sp.
GAAGATTTTTTTTAAAGATCAAATGAATTATCAGTAAATATAAATCACTATTATAAAGTAATTCAATTGCCTATTCTAATGCAAATATTTCCTTCTAAATTTCGTCGAAGCAGCCTATACTAGGTACACTTAATTCTAGGCCCGAGATTATGACAAATAATCGCGACCCTCGAGCTGCGCTTGAGATATTAATGAGCGTATCCAAAATTATAATTGCACTACGCAGCTCATCGCCTGTGCTTTTTTTCAAAAGGGTTGCCGTGTCTTATTGCGATAATAGTTCTGCGACATATTCCGCCCACTTTAACCCGGCACTCTGCTTTATTCTTGGCGCCACCTCTTCTGGTTCCCAACTGGGAAACTAATTAGATCCCTTGCTATAGATCGAGCATAGTTTTATGTTATACGAAGCGCACATAGGTGACTGGCTGGGAGCTGAGAGAATGCCGGCATACTTAGGGGGGCCAAAGGTCTGCCTAATTTTTTCCTCCGCGCTAAACGCGGGTGGTGGTACCGTAAGAATGGAAAGGTGATTATTGCCGTCTATATATGGTCAAATAGAATCACCGGTGACCGGCCTCCTAATTAACCCAGACAGATTTTACATGAATTTTTCGGCAGGATTATCCTGCGTCCGACGGGACTCTGTGGTGTAAGTTAGGGAATTCGGCCCGGCGTTCTGGGGAGGCTCAACAGGTAATATTGGTGTTCGGTCAATACTGGACGTGCGGTGATTAGGGCATAGCCTCATAACGAGGCGCACCTTAGGCGTGCAGAGATCAGTTTGACTGCGGCGATATAGTTGGCCAGATCCTTGTCATAGCGCGTGGCAATGCCCTGGAACTGATTGATCCGATGGAAGAAGCGTTCAACTAGATTTCGCTGACGGTAAAGCCAGGGCGAGAAGCCGAAGGGCTGCTTGCGGTTGGATCGGTTGGGAATATTGGCCCAGATGTTTCTGGCTTCTGCTGCCTAGCGGATTGCGTTGCTATCATAGCCTTTGTCGCCCAGCAGCGTCGGGCCATCGGGAGTATCCTCAATCAACGCCTCTGCCTCACAGGCGTCGTGCACTTGGCCTCCGGTCAACCGGAGGCGAACAGGACGTCCCTCAGCGTCGACAAGAGACTGGAGCTTTCTGGTAAGGCCGCCCCGGGAACGTCCCATGCCATGATCGCTGGATCCCCTTTTTTCGCGGTCGCACCGTTTTGGTGGACGCGGACACACGTGGAATCGATCATCACCAACTCGCCGTTGAAACCCACAGAAACTGCGGCCAGCAGCCGATCCCACACCCCGGCCCTGCGCCTGCAACGAACCGATTGTAACACGTTGTCGATAGCCCATACCGCTTCGGTATCTTTGCCCATGTCGCACCGGACCCTAACTTCCGGAGAATTGATTGATCATTATTCAGCGGTCGTCTACTCGCGCAACACCGCGCGGCTTGTTGGGAAGTAAGGGTGCGATATTCACCCATTCTCTCCGTCAGTGCGTATCGCCGCCGTGCGATCAGCCTCTCAGTGCCTAAAGGGCTGTAGAATCACGCGTTCGTGCTGAACTTAAGCAAGTTAAAGAATTTACGCCCTAGCCAATGTACAAGACCGCGCCCCCCCTCGAGGTGAGGCATGCCAGCGACATGGATATGATCGCGGGCGGTGCCAACAGGAGCCACCCCCATCTCATAGACCGAGCCCGCGGTCCGGGTGAGATCGCCGTTAACTGTCAAAGTGCCAATGGGATTGCTTGGCGCTATGGTGCTACCGACCTTGCCGGAGTCGTTGAGAGGCGCCTGTTACTTATTCGAACGTTGCGCAGGCGTGCCAGTACCGTCCTTGCCCACAATCACGTAGACCTCGGCAATCCGCACCGTGCCAGCAAAGCTGCTGTTGTCATTCGTGACGACGCCTGTGCCGTTCATGCTGCCAGTAGATGTCGTATCGCTTGCCTACGCAAAAGTGAGGCCGGCACTGCCGAGCGCGATGGTGCCATCCATTGCCGGAGAGCGAGACCACAGTCGCGACATGGCCATTCAGATCGAGCACGCCGCCGTTAACGGTATAGCTGCCGTTCGGGACAAAAGTGTTGATTGTGGCTTCATACAATGTGCCACTCTGAACGATCGGGACGCTTGTGCAAATGTTTGCACCCGCGAGCACCAGCGTTCCGGCCTCAGCTCTTACGACAGCTGGTTGCAGCGGAGATGGCTGCAGTGTCGGAACGGACGCCATGGTGCAAACGACCAAAGCCACTCTCTGCCTGCAGAGAGGAGCCTCTCAACTCGTACATTTGCTCTGGCCGAAGGAGCACAAGCAGCCAGACCAGGCAGGCTCCTGCATACTGCGCTCCCGGCAATAGGCGTGCACAGCGTTGGCAGTCAGGTTTCGGCAACCCCGGCTTTCCAACTACGCCGTTCAGCAATCTACCCGTGCGGCCTTCGTCACCTTTGCCAACACTCCCGCGACGTCCACGCTGCAATAAGGCTTGCGCAGGAGCACGGTCGCCGCGTTGAGGTCAGCGCCTGCCACGTCTTCGCTGCCTGTGGCGAAGACCACAGGCAGATCCGGTTGCAACGCCCTTGCCTTGCGAGCTAGATCCGTGCCGCAGGCGTCAGGAAGCCCGACATCGGTGAACAGCACATCGAACGCCTGTGCACGGAGCGCCGACGTTGCCTCCTCTGCACTGCCGGCCTCTACTACGCCATGGCCGAGGCTGGCGAGCAGTTCGGCGGTGTTCGTTCGGATGAGGGGATCATCCTCAACCAGAAGGATTTTGAGTTTCGCGGCTCCCTCAGGCGTCGCTAGGGTCTCCATCGCCCAGGCATCCGGCGAGCCAGGATTGGGGCTCCCGGTGGCGACGCTGCGCTGCTGCTGGTTGGCAAGCACATGGCGGATCTTGCGTGCAAGCATCTCGCGCGTATAGGGCTTGGATAAGAGCTCGACGCCCTCATCAAGCCGGCCGCCATGGACGATCGCATTTTCGGTGTATCCTGAAGCGAAGAGGACGGCGAGATTGGGCAACCGCTCCTTGGCCTTGCGGGCAAGCTCGGGGCTCTTGAGCGGGCCAGGCATCACCACGTCGGTGAACAAGAGGTCGATGGGAATGCCACTCTCGATGATTGCAAGCGCGCTGGCCGCATCCCGAGCCTTCAGCACTCGATAGCCAAAGTCGGTCAGTATCTCGACGGTGGTAGAGCGGACCTCATCGTCATCCTCGGCCACAAGAATGGTCTCGGTGCCACCAACAACCGGGCCCAAGTTCGCCGCCTCCACAACGTCCTCGCTTTGAAAGGCGCGCGGCAGGTAGAGTTTGATGGTCGTGCCCTGCCCGACCTCTGAATAGATCGCCACATGGCCACCCGACTGCTTGACGAAGCCATAGACCATCGAAAGCCCAAGGCCGGTGCCCTTGCCCTCCGGTTTGGTCGAGAAGAAGGGCTCAAAGACACGAGCCAGGGTATCAGGGGCTATGCCGCAGCCCGTATCCGATACCGCCAGCATGACATACTGGCCCTGCGCAACCTCGGCATGTCTGCGGGTGTAGGTGTCGTCCAGAAAAGCGTTGCCCACCTCGATCGTCAATTTGCCGTGGCCGTCCATCGCATCACGTGCGTTGATGGCCAGGTTCAGGAGCACGTTCTCAACCTGGCCAGGGTCGACGAAGGTGTTCCAGAGGCCACCGGAGACCATCGTCTCGATTTCGATCGCGTCGCCCAAGGCCCGGCGCAGCATGTCCTCCATGCCGTAGATGAAACGGCCGATATTGACGACCTTGGGCTCAAGCGGCTGGCGGCGGCCGAAGGCAAGGAGCTGGCTTGCAAGCTTGGCGCCGCGGCTGACACCGGCCAGCGCATTGGTGATGCGCCGTTCTGCCCGCTCGTTGCCTGCAATGTCCTTCGCCAGAAGCTGCAGGTTGCCCGATACGATCTGCAAGAGATTATTGAAGTCATGGGCGACGCCACCGGTCAGCTTACCGATCGCCTCCATTTTCTGCGCCTGCTGGAGCGCCGCCTCCGCCTGGCGTCGCTCGCTGATCTCGGCTGCCACTCGTGCCTCCAGCGTCTCGTTCAAGCGCCGCAGGGCCTCTGCCGCCTGTCTTTGCTCAGTGACGTCATTGCCTTGGACGAAAATACCCGAGACATTACCCCTGCCATCAAAAATCGGCTGATAGACGAAATCGACAAAGTGTTCGCCAGCGTTCCGGCTTTCGTCGGCCAGCAAGAGCTTGATCCCGCGCCCGACGAAGGGCTGGCCTGTCTCAAAGACGCGGTCGAGCAGCGCGAGGAAGTTCTGTCCGACAACCTCGGGCAAGGCATCGCGGATCGGCTTGCCGATAAGAGAATCGCGGCCGACCATCTGGTGGTAAGCGGCATTAGCCATGGTAAAGACATGCTCGGGGCCACTCAGCACGGCCATGAAGCCGGGCGCCTGGGCAAAGAGGCCGCGAAGGTACTGGCGTTCCTGCTCTAGCGCCAGATTACTCTCCTGCACGGCCTTGGCCCGCTGGAAGACATCGGATTCTATCAGGTTGGACGGACCGGCGCCGGTCACGTCGCGAGCAAGAGCGCGCAGGCGGTGCAATTCGGAAACGTCGACTGTATGCTGGAGAATATAGGCGATTTCACCTGCCCGATTGGGCACCGGCGTATGTGTTGCACTCCAGTAACGCTCCTGGAAGCCCTGGTCATCGGGAAGCGCAAGATCATAGCGGATGAGCGGCAAATGATCCGGTTCACCGGTCTTGATCACCCGCTCGAGCGATGCTCGCAGCATGCGATGGCCATCTGAGGCCGGATCGCTCGGGAAGGCCTCGAACATGTTGCGTCCAAGGATCTCTTCACGCTTACTCCCTGTAACGCGCAGATAGGCGTCGTTCATCGAGACGATAGCAAGCGTTGCGTCCATCAGGACATAAGGGTTAGGCGAGACGTTGAACAGCGCCTTGAAATCAACCGAACGCGGCATATCGGGAACGTCTTCTCGTTACACTGCCCTGAAATAGCAATAGCTAGGCTTGCTACTATAAAAAACCAGGCAGAATGTACTCTTAACCATAAAAGAAGGTGGCCATCGTCGAGGAAGCACCGCTAATCGGTACGATCTGATGTGGTATGGGTCTTGCCGGCTTGAAAGTCGCCGACCGCAATGCGCTTGCTGGGTAAAGTTTGTGCTGGGCGAGTGATAAGGCGGGCCTTTCGGCTTGCCCTACGCTGCCCAAGACCGACACCAGCCGAAGAGGACATCTGGCCAAGAATCCGCCGTCGCCCTGGCGACAGTCACGGCGCCTGCACGTTGAAAATGGCTATCGCGCAGGCGGCCAAAGGGCCTTCGCTCCCGCGTTCCGGCTCGGCTTCCCTGCGGTCGGCAGGCGCATATTGCTAAGATATATGAACGCCGAGGCGCGCTGCAGGAGATCCCTCTCCTGCAACGCTGGCACCGGATCACTGGGAGGCAGCTTGTCGGCCAGCCATGCGTCCGAAGAAGGTGCAGTCGGCCAGGCTCATGCCCGAGCTGTAACCGGCGCCCCAGCGGGGCAGACCGCAGGCGGCCCTGCCGGCGGCAAAAAGGCCTGGAACGACAACACCACCCGGATCCAGAACTTCGCCGGTCGGCAGGGTGTTCAGGCCGCCAAGGGTGAAGAACGAGAAGTAGCTGTCCTTGAAGTTGAGCTCGAGCGCTGCAAACGGGCCTTCCGTCAGTGGCTTCAACCAGCTCGGGTGCTTGTGAAAGACCGGGTCCTCGCCCTTTGCTGCATAATGGTTGAAGGTCTCAACCGTCTTGGCAAGGGTGCCGGAGGCCATGCCCAGTTCTGCCTCGACTTCCTCCCAGGTCTCGCCAACGGCTGCAATCTCAATGCGGGCAAGGTCAATGGGACGGGCAAAGATCTCGTTATCGACCAGAAGATAGACCTTGTCGCCCGGCTGGTCGAGCATGGTGCGGCTGACACGGCCGTGGTAGCAGTCTTCGTTGATGAAGCGGTTGCCGACCGAATTGACGAAGATGCCTTTCACGAGGCTTTCAGGAATGATCCAGGGGCAGGTCGAGAAGAACTGATCCATGTGAATGGCATCGCCCCCTGCGCCCATCCCCATGAGGATGCCGGAGCCGTTATCATTTTCGCCAATGGGATCGGAGCACTTCAGGGCCTGGGGTGCATAGCGCTCCAGCATCGCCTGGTTCATGCAGAAGCCGCCGGTGCACAGCACCACACCCTTGCGGGCCTTGACGTAGAGCGCCTCGTTGTTGATGCGAACGACAAGGCCGACGATCCGGTGGTCAGCATCCGCAATGAGACGGGTCACCTTGGCATCGGTGCGCACATCAACGCCCAGCGCCCGCACGCGCGCCTCCAGAACGTCGACCAGCTTGCGGCCGCCGCCCCAGCCCATGAACTGAATGACATGTCCGCGCGGCGCGGGCTTGGCATGATCGCGGAAGGGCCAGGCCTCCTCGCTGCCCGACCAGATCAGCGTGTCATCTCCGTCCGGCTCCATGATCTTGCCGGGCAGGTACGTGCCCTTGTAGGGAACACCCTGGGATTTAAGCCAGTCATAATGGTTGAGGCTCTCTGATGCATAGAGCTTGCACTTGGCCTCATCGGCGCCCGGTCCGCCCGCCATCTTGAGGTAGGTCTCAAGGGCCTCGACCGTATCTTCAAAGCCTGCGGCCCGCTGCACATCCGTGCCGCCGCCAATATAGATTTCACCGCCCGACAAGGCCGACGCGCCGCCACTGCCGGAGCCCGCCTCAAACAGGGTAACGCTGGCACCCGCCTCTGCCGCCTCAATGGCCGCACAAGCGCCCGATGCGCCAAACCCGACGACAGCAACGTCGGTTTCAATGTCCCAGGAGGCAACGTCTGCAACAGGCAACGGCCGAACTGCCACGGAAGTGCTCAAAATACCTCTCCCCTTTTTATAACTATGATTTCGGCAGGAAAACTTCTGGCGAGTGGCACTCTAAATGACCGCAAGGCAGCCGCAACCTTGCGCATCCGACAGGTTTTACCGGCCAAGCCCCCGGCCCTTCACAGGCTGTAAGCCCCTTCTGGCGAGGCGATCCGGTTTGAGGCCGCCGGAGCGCAAGAGGCGCACTGTCATAAAGGGTCGATCAGAAGCGGCCATGCGTCGGTCGACGTGTGGCCGGTCCTGATTTCAGGTGAACGAGGGCAGGCAGATGGCAGCGCTTCTGCCGCGAAGCATTCGCTGCCCCGGCCTGCAAGAACCCAGCCGTCAATCCGGACGGCTCTTGAGACAGCATCCACCCCTTCAGGTGAAAAGGGGTAGAGCCACCACCGCCGCACCGGCGACTCTCCCCATTACTTGGCAAAAGGCCCCTTGAGAGCGGGCCGTCTTTTCAAATCAATCGACGAAATCGCCGATGTCTTCCCCGAACACGCGGAAGGAGACGAAGGTGTGGGTTTCCTTGATGCCGGGGATGCGGTGAAGCTTCGTCAGCACCAGGTCCGACATGGCCTGCAGGTTCGGCAGCAGAAACTTGACCAGAAGATCATACTCGCCCGTGATGGAATAGACCTCCTGCGCCTCCTCGATCTCATCGACGATCTGCTGACCGACATCGCTGGCACGGCCTACCTCGCATTTTACAAGAACGAAGAGGCGGCTAAAGGCAGGCAGGTTTTCCATGATATCCTCCTGATTGAACTCTGATCAGCAATGAATGGCGACGGGCCCCTGTAACACGAGCGTTTGACGAGAGCGAGCACAGCACAGCAATCCGCGGGCAAGGCAAGCCTTGCGTGCCGCTTCCGGAGCAGCCCTGCCTAGCCGTGGTCCTCGCACAAAACCGTCGCCTTGAAGGTTCTGCCCGTCGGCGACAGGTCTTCGGCGTGAACGAGCCAGAGGCGGCTCCTGACCGGCGACGCAAAGGGCCGGAAGACGAGATTGTCTACATGCAAACGCGCCAGCGAGCGGGCCAGCAGCGTCGCCCCGAAGCCGGCCGCAACAAGGCCGAGCAAGGTCGCCAGACCGCTTGCCCGATAGGCGACATGAGGCACAAAGCCCGCCTCCTCGCAAAGCGAAAAGAAATGCTCGTTAAAGCCCGCGCCATTGGCCGGGTCGTAAATCACCAGCGGATAGGCCGCCAGATCGGCAATCTCGGGGCCTGCCGCGCGCTCGGCCAAGGGATGGTCCGAGCGGATGGCCAGCACCATGTCTTCCTCGAGCAGGCACTCTGTCACCAGGCCTGAGGGGAGGACCGGCGGCTCGAAACCACGGACGAGGCCCAGGTCCAGCTGCCGGTCGCGCACGCGCTCGATCAGCTGGTCCCGGCCCAGCTCCTGCAGCATGAGCTCGACCTTGGGGTAGGATTGCCGGAACCGGTAAAGCGCGCCTGCAATGCTCGGGACGAACGGCCCGGAGGGCGGAAAGCCGAGGCCTAAATGGCCGACCTCGCCTTGCTGGGCCAGCCGGGCGGTCTGCATTGCCCGCTCGGCCTGCTGCAAAGTCAGCCGGGCTTCCGGCTCGAACAGCTGCCCGGCCTCCGTCAGGCAGACCCGCCGGCTCGTGCGGTCGAACAGCCTGACACCCAGTTCGTCTTCGAGCGCACGGATCTGCTGGCTCAGCGGCGGCTGGGAGATCCCGAGCCTCATGGCAGCGCGGCCGAAGTGCATTTCCTCGGCAACACACAGGAAATAGCGAAGGTGCCTGAGGTCCACCGATCATGTCTTTCAGGATATTGATTCAGCCATATTATGTATTAGACGCGAAAAATCCAAGACGCCATCAATGCGGAAGAGTGATTGTCGCCAGCAAGGTTGTGTTTCGCCCCTGACGGCACCTCACAGGGCTTTCAGTACAGGTCGCGGGGCGAGACGGCGTGCGAGGGTTTTCCGACGTCTCGAGGGGGAGAGGCGTCGATGATCGGCATTGTTCAAGTTGCGTTGCGTCGCCCGCTCACATTCATCGTCATGGCCATCCTCATTGCCATTGCGGGTCTCCTGGCGGCGCTTCGCACGCCGGTCGACATTTTCCCCGATATCCGCATCCCTGTCGTTGCCGTCGCCTGGCAGTACTCGGGCCTGCCGCCCGAGGACATGGCAAACCGGATCATCACGCCTTACGAGCGCGTGCTGACAACAACCGTCAACGATATCGAACATATCGAGAGCCAGTCCCTGCAGGGCATCGGCATCGTTAAAATCTTCTTCCAGCCGGGCGCTGATATCCGCACTGCAACCGCGCAGGTGACGTCGATTTCCCAGACGATCCTGAAGCGCATGCCGCCCGGCATCAATCCGCCCCTCATCACCAACTACAGCGCCTCGACCGTGCCGATCCTGCAGCTGGCGCTCTCAGGCGAGGGCCTCTCGGAGCAGCAGCTCTTCGACATCGGCCAGAACCAGATCCGCCCGCAGCTGGTGACCGTCCCCGGCCTTGCCATGCCCTTCCCGTCAGGCGGCAAGGAGCGGCAGGTGCAGATCGATCTCAATCCACTTGCTCTTCAATCCAAGGGATTGTCGGCTCAGGATATCGGCAACGCCATTGCGGCCCAGAACCAGATCAACCCGGCCGGCTTCGTCAAGATCGGCCCGACGCAGTACAGCGTTCGCCTCAACAACGCGCCTGATTCCATCGAGGGTTTGAACGACCTGCCGGTCAAGGTGGTCAACGGCGCGACCATCTATATGCGCGACGTCGCTTATGTGCGCGATGGCAACGGCCCGCAGCAGAACATCGTGCATGTGGAAGGTCAGCGCTCGGTGCTTCTGACTTTGCTCAAGAACGGCGCGACGTCGACCCTTGCCATTATCGATGGCGTCAAGGCAGCGCTTCCCGGCATTGCCGCCACTTTGCCCGAGAACCTGAAGATCCTGGCGGTCGGCGACCAGTCCGTGTTCGTAAAGGCGGCCGTTGCCGGGGTCGTGCATGAAGGCGCCATTGCCGCCGCCCTTACCTCGCTCATGATCCTCCTGTTTCTGGGCTCGTGGCGCTCGACCGTCATCATTGCCCTCTCCATCCCGCTTGCCATTCTGGCAGCAATTGCGGCCTTGGCGGCGTTTGGCCAAACGCTGAACGTCATGACGCTGGGCGGCCTTGCGCTTGCCGTCGGCATCCTGGTTGATGATGCGACCGTGACGATCGAGAACATCAACTGGCATCTGGAACGGGGCAAGAGCGTCATTGACGCCATCCTGGACGGCGCGGTCCAGATCGTAACGCCCGCGTTTGTGGCATTACTCTGCATCTGCATCGTCTTCGTGCCGATGTTCTTCCTGCCCGGCGTTGCCGGCTTCCTCTTCGTGCCGATGGCGCTGTCGGTCGTCTTTGCAATGATCGCCTCGTTCATCCTGTCGCGCACGCTGGTGCCGACAATGGCGATGTATCTGCTCAAGCCCCACGCGCCTGATGGCGAGAACCGGCATCTGGCGGGCACGCCCCAGACCCGCAATCCGCTGGTGCGCTTCCAGCGCGGCTTCGAGCTTCGCTTCGAGCACGTCCGCTCCGGCTACATGGGCCTCCTCCGGCAGGCACTCGGCGCACGCAAGCCCTTCCTCCTCGGCTTCCTTGCGGTTGTCGTCCTCTCGTTCGGTCTCCTGCCGCTTTTGGGGAGCAACTTTTTCCCGAGCGTCGACTCCGGCCAGATCGCGATGCATGTTCGCGTGCCGACAGGCTCGCGCATCGAGGACACGGCAGCGCGCTTCGATCGGATCGGCCGCGCCATCCGCGAGATCATCCCGGCCTCCGAGCTCGGCTCGATCACCGACAACATCGGTCTGCCGGTCAGCTCCATCAACACGGTCTACAACAACAGCGGCACCATTGGCCCGCAGGACGGCGACGTCCTGATCGCCCTTAACAAGGGCCATCGCCCGACCGCGGAAATCGTTGCCGAACTGCGCCACGAGCTGCCGCGGCGCTTCCCGGGCACAAGCTTTGCCTTTCTGCCTGCCGACATCACAAGCCAGATCCTGAACTTCGGTGCGCCCGCTCCCATCGACATCCAGATCAGCGGAAAGAATGTGGAAGCCAACCGCGCCTACGCGCAAAAGCTCCTGGGCAGGATCGCAACCATCCCCGGGCTGGCCGATGCCCGTATTCATCAGCCCGCCCGCGCGCCCCAGATCAACGTGGACGTCAACCGGTCGCGCATCGGCCAGTTTGGTCTCACCGAACGCGATGTGACGACGAGCCTCTCGAGCTCGCTTGCCGGCACGGCGCAGACCGCGCCCGTGTTCTTTGTCGACCCTAAGAGCGGGGTCTCCTATGCGGTTGTTGCACAAGTACCCGAATACCTGGTGGGCTCGATCGATGACCTCTCGCGCATGCCTATTTCAAGCGCGGGTTCGAGCGTGACCCACCCGCTGGGAGGCCTGGCGACAATCACCCGCTCCAACACCGTGCCGGTTGTCTCCCACTACAACATCCAGCCGGTGCTCAACGTTTTTGCCACGACCCATGGACGCGACCTGGGTGCGGTTGCCGCCGACATCGACAAGGCCATCCAGTCCCTCGAGGCGGAAAAGCCCGCAGGCACAAGTGTGACCATCCGCGGCCAGTACGAGACGATGAACACGGCCTTCTCCGGCCTCGGCTTCGGGCTCGCCGCAGCGATCCTCCTCATCTACTTGCTCATCGTTGTCAACTTCCAGAGCTGGGTCGACCCGTTCGTCATCATCACGGCGCTGCCCGCAGCACTCGCCGGCATCGTCTGGATGCTCTTTGTCACCGGCACCACCTTGTCGGTGCCGGCGCTGACGGGCGCCATCATGTGCATGGGCGTTGCCACCGCCAACTCGATCCTCGTCGTCAGCTTCGCCCGCGAACAGCTGGCCGTCCTTGGCGATGCTACCCAGGCGGCGCTCCAGGCGGGTCTGGTGCGGTTTCGCCCGGTGCTGATGACCGCGCTTGCCATGATCATCGGCATGGCGCCCATGGCGCTCGGCCTTGGCGAGGGCGGCGAGCAGAATGCCCCGCTCGGCCGGGCCGTCATCGGCGGCCTCATCTTTGCAACCATCGCCACCCTGTTCTTCGTGCCCACCGTTTTCAGCTTCGTTCACCGGCACCGCCGGACCAGCGAGCTTCAGTTGGAAGTGCAGCCCAGCCATGTCTGAGACCCTGTCCGTTGACACCCCGTCCGAAACCAAGCCGGACACCCGCGCTCTGAAGCGTTTCGGCATCGGCGCGGCAATCGTCGCGCTCGGCGTCGTTGCCATCGGCACAGCGTCTCGCCTTCATGCAACCGATGAACTGCGCCAGACCGCAGCAGAAGCGGCCGTTCCTGTTGTGGCCGTCGTTGCTCCCTCAAGCGATGCCGGAGGCGGCGTGCTGAGCCTGCCGGGCAATGTGGAGGCCTATAATACCGCCGCCATCTATGCGCGCACCAACGGCTACGTGCGCCGCTGGCTGGTCGATATCGGCGATACTGTCCGGGCCGGTCAGACGCTCGCGGTGTTAGACGCCCCCGAGGTCGAGCAGCAGCTCGCCCAGGCCGAAGCGGATTACCAGACAGCGCTTGCCAACCAGAAGCTTGCCAGCACAACGGCCAGGCGTTGGAGCGCGCTTTTGGCAGAAGACGCGGTCTCGCAGCAGGAAGCGGATGAGAAATCCGGCGATCTTTCCGCCAAGACCGCTCTTGCCGAGGCGGCCCTTGCCAATGTACGGCGTCTGAAGGCGCTCCAAAGCTTCACCCAGCTGGTTGCGCCATTTGATGGCGTCGTCACCAGCCGGTCAGCGCAGATCGGCGCGCTTGTCGTGGCAGGCGCCGCCGCCCAGCCGCTCTTTACTATCGCGGACACCCACCGCATGCGAATTTACGTGCGCGTGCCGCAGAGCTATTCGGCTCAAGTAAAGCCCGGCCTTTCCGCAACGCTCGCGCTGCCCGAGTTCCCGGGCCGCAGCTTTCCTGCAAAAGTGACCCGCAGCGCCAATGCGGTTGATCCCAAGTCCGGAGCCGTGCTGGTCGAGTTGCAGGCAGACAACGCAGACGGCGCGCTGAAGCCCGGCGCCTATGCGCAGGTCGAGTTCAGCCTGGATGCTGGTCATGCACAGAGCCTTCGTCTGCCCGGCGGCTCGGTACTTTACGGCAATGATGGCCCGACCGTTGCCGTGGTTGATGATAAGGGCCAGGTCACCGTCAAGCCCATCACGATCGCCCGCGACGAAGGGCGCTCGATCATCGTGACGGGCGGGGTTGCACCGACGGACCGGGTCATCGACACGCCGCCCGATGCCATCCAGACCGGCGACTTTGTAAAGGTGCAGGCCCCTGCCCCCCTGGCCGCAAAGGGCGCAGCTCATGCAGGCTAAGGCAAGCGCGGCGCTTATCCTGGCGATGCTGAACGGCTGTTCCATGGCACCGGACTACCGCCCACCCGAAATGCAGGTCCCTGCCCAGTTCAAGGAGGCCGAAGGCTGGACGGCCGCGCAGCCGATGGATCACTTGCCGCGCGGGGCGTGGTGGGAAGCATTCAACGATCCGGTCCTCAATGATCTGGAAAAGCGCGCCGAGGAGGCCAGCCCGACGCTCTCGGCCGCCCTTGCCCGCTATGACCAGGCGCGCGCCATCGCCGGGATCGACGAGGCGGACCTTTACCCGTCTATTGTGGCCGCCGGCGAGGCCAGCCGCAGGCGTGTGTCGGGCAACCGCCCCCTCGGCAACGGTACACCCCAAACCTACAGCGACTATGTGGTCGGCGGTGCGCTCGACTATGAGCTGGATCTCTGGGGAAGCATCCGCAACAGCGCCCGCGCGTCTCGCGCCAATGCGGCTGCAAGCGCAGCTGACCTTGCCTCGGCGCGTCTCAGCCTGCAGGCGCAGGTCGCCGACGCTTACGTTCGCCTGCGCGGCTTAGACGCCGAAGCCGAACTCCTGCGCCAGACCGTTACGGCTTTTGAGCGAGCCCATGAGCTGACCGTCAAACGGCACAGGGGCGGCATTGCCTCCTCGATTGACGTCAATCGTGCCAAGACGGTGCTCGGCAATGCCCGCGCGCAAGTCTCTGCGGTTGCCAACGAGCGGGCCGCAACCGAGCACAAGATTGCAGCACTCATCGGCGCCCTTGCCTCTGATTTCAGGATCGAGGCACAGGTGCAGTCCCTGGTAGCCCCGTCGCTTCCGGCCGGGGTCCCGTCCGAGCTTTTGCAGCGCCGGCCCGATGTGGCCGCAGCCGAGCGGCGCATGTTCGCTGCCAATGCGCGGATCGGCGTTGCGCGTGCCGCCTTCTTTCCCTCGCTTACCCTTGGGCTCAGTGGCGGCTGGGAGACGACCAACGGCGCGCTTCTGAAAACGCCCAACAGCTTCTGGGGCCTGGGGCCTTTATCCGCCGTCGCGACCCTGTTCGACGGCGGGCGCCGCAGCGCACAGGTCAGGTTGTCCCGTGCCGATTACGACGAGCTTGCCGCCAACTATCGCGACACCGTGCTTACCGCCTTCCGGCAGGTGGAAGATGCGCTTGCGGCCAACCGGCATCTTGCAGCGCAGGCCGTTGACCAGCGCAGCGCAGCCGAGGCTGCCGGGCGCACCAGCAAGCTCGCCATGTCTCGCTATCGGGATGGGGCATGGGACTATCTGGCGGTCGTCACCGCACAGACGGATGCGCTGGATGCACAACGCGCTTTGCTTGTCGTCGAAACCCAGCGCATGCGGGCCAGCGTCGCGCTAATCCGGGCCTTGGGCGGCACGCCTGCAGACACACGGGCTTGAACCCTCATTACTACCACCGGAGAACACTCGGTTCAACGATGGTAAACGGCTGCAGCTGGCCGGGTGCGGACTGGCAGCTTTCGAATAACCATCCGGAGATAGCTGCCATTTGCGCACCCTTGGTGCGAGTTTAGCTTCCACCGACATTCCTTCGCCGATCCCGAAGTTCAAAGCCCGCGAGAGATCCCGCACAAGCCTTGAGCCACATCGCCGTCGTCGGCACATTGCATTCTTCTACCGCGCGAGCGGTCTGCCGTCGTTCGCGATGGCGAAGGAAGCGTCAGACAATATTGAAGGTGGGGATCTCGTGATCGACTGGGAGGGTATGCCGAAAGGAAGGCGATGGACGCCTGAAGGAATTGCCAAGGCAAACGAAGCGGGTGACACCGCCCAAACGATGTACGAGACAACTCTGTCTCGTCTCCGCGGCCTGATCACCGAACGCGATGCGATCGAGGTGCTTGCCCGCGTTGCCTTTGCGATGTTCTTCAGGATCGTCAGCCTTCAGAAGGAACCCAACAAGAAGGGCATCGAGGTCTGGCACGTTGAGATACTGCAGGCGTTGGCGCTGTCGGCCGAGCGGGTTGACGACGGCGACGGCGCCGGAATCGACTTAGCCGGTTTCACGCAGAATAGTATCGATCTCCTGGAGGAGAATGGACAGGCCTACCGGCATACTTGGCTTCGGAAGCTGACAACCGATCTGGAGAACAACGATCGGCTGGAACTGTTGTCGCTGCTGCGCGACTGGACGATGGCGATCAGGGGCCCTCGACATGTTCATCAGACCGAAGAATTTGTTCGCGCGCTAGCGGCTTCGGTGCGGGAAACTTTCCGGCGGCAGCACGGGTGCGATCCTGATGATCTCATCACGGTGATGCTGGGAGTGATCGAGACGATCAACCGGCGTCTCGAGTCGCACATGGCATGGCTTCGCAGCTGGATGCGAAAAAAGTCCGGCATAGCGATGATACGGGCGTTTGTGGAACCGCTCAGCGCAGAGGTTGCGGCTAAGGTCGAGACGGAAGTGATGCCGCACCGATATGATCGGCGTGTCGTCGAGGCTGGGCTTTGGTCGATCTCCGAAGGCCGGTTTGCATCCATGATGACGTTCACCAGCGAGGAGCTCGTGGCGCGCGCCGACGTCGCGGGCCGCCAAGGTTTGCTCGGGCTTATCGACACGATTTCTTTGCGCTTTGGGGAGGTTGGAAATGATCAGCTCCAGCACCTCCACCTTGATAACCCTGTCAGGCTGAGACCATTCATAAAGCTGGACGACGGCCGATACTTTCTGTGCAACTCACATAGTCTGGGGACCAATTTGGCTGAGACGTTCCAAGAGATCTGCAACAGATTGCCTTCGACAAAGTCTGGGGTCGAGGATGAGCGCGCAGAGTGGCTGGAGCGGAAGCTGCGCTCGACCTTGGCGACATTTCTGCCCGACGCCGAGATACACAGGTCAGTGCTCTGGACAGATCCGGCGGATGGACGGAACTACGAATCCGACATCGTCGCAGTGGTCGACAAGACGGTCATCGTGTTTGAGGCGAAGTCAGCTAAGATCGACGGTCCGGCTCGACGCGGAGCCTTGAACAGTCTGAAGGGCGCGCTGCGGAAGCTGGTTGTCGATCCATCCGACCAGTCGGCCCGTTTCAAGCGGATGCTGCAGGATGCGCACGGCGTCTTGAGTTTCCGGAGCGACGACGGTGTCCTGGAGATCGATTCCGACGCGATCCGCGACATCGTTCGGGTGAACGTGGTGCTGGATGCGGTTGGCCCACTCTCGGCGCATTGGCCGAGGCTGAAGGAGGCGGGGCTGATACCGGAGACGGCTGACATATCCCCGACGATGAGTATCTTCGAGCTGGAGACGGTCATGGAGGTGCTGACGATGCAGATCGAGCGGTGTCACTATCTGAGTCGCCGTGAGGCTTTCGAGCGGCAGGTGGCGTATGTCGCAGACGAACTGGATTTGGTGGCATTCTATCTGGAGACGCAGTTCAACGTGCCGAGCGTGGGTCGCGATGGCGAGCTGTGGCTGTATGGCCGTTCCGCGAAGGTCGCGCATGGTTACAGCGAGGCTAGGGCGGCGGGGGCCCTATCTTTTCCGATCCGTAGGAC
Organism: Pedomonas sp.; assembly: GCF_036515995.1. Classification (NCBI taxonomy): domain Bacteria; kingdom Pseudomonadati; phylum Pseudomonadota; class Alphaproteobacteria; order Sphingomonadales; family Pedomonadaceae; genus Pedomonas; species Pedomonas sp. The sequence goes on from NZ_DATBUP010000028.1 coordinate 16,782, forward strand.
CGAAACGTGGGAGGCGATATTGCGATCCCTTGAGGACAAGAAGCCCGCGGGCTGGACGCGGTTCGGTCATCGGCTTCTGAGCTTCGACTTCCAGACGCAGAAGGCTGCCGATCGCTTGCTGCGCGAAGGCTGGCGGATCGTAGAGAAATCCGTCGACAGCTTTTTCACCAGTGGCATCACGTCGGGCGAGGCGGAGCGCGCATCGACCATCTCGTTCGTGATCGGTCCACCTCCCGATCCGAAGACCTTTCAGGCCAATGTCGCGCGGGCGACGAGCAGCGCGCTTGACCAAGGCGGGACGCGGGATCTGCTGTTGCTGTATTGGTTCGCGCCCCGAACCGGCGAGGCCTATGATTTCGTCGGGACGATGAAGGGGGCAGGGCTTCCGTCGCGAATGATGCAGGCGTGAGAACCTGGGCGGAGTAGTCGGACGAGCCTGGATCGCCGACGCGCAAAACTAGAATTCAGGCTCGTTCAGATCGTCCGGCGAGAGGTCGAGCGTGGGCGAGGCATCATGCGTGGCGACGGATCAACTGACAGTTCGGTCGCGGTCGTGGCGGACCAACTATCGCTTGACCACTCTTTGTTCTCCCGCATGCTCTCCTATATTTGATGAAAGGGGGATGGGGGACGATGTTTGAAATTACTGGCGCACAAGTCGCCGACCTCAATGACGCCGATCTGCGGACACTCGTTGCACGTCTCGCCTTGGCAGAATTGCGGGCGCAGGGTTGCCCCAGTTCGTCGGTAACCGCTGGCGGCAATCAGGATGCGGCCGATGGCGGGCTCGATGTCCGGGTCGAGTGCCCGTCGGCACTGCCGATGCCGGATTTCGTGCCGCGCCAGCACACAGGGTTTCAGGTGAAAAAGCCCGACATGCCGGCGAGCGCAATCCGCGATGAGATGCGTCCTGGCGGTGTACTACGGCCGGTCATCGCCGAACTCGCCGCTCGCTCGGGCGCCTACATCATCGTCAGCGCGCAAGGGTCGGTCGCAGACAAGCCGCTGAGCGATCGTCGCGATGCGATCCGGGCGCAGCTCGACGATCTGCCTGAGGCCGGGCAGTTGCATAGTGACTTCTACGATCGCGACCGGCTGGCGACATGGGTCAATCACTATCCCGGAATTGCCGCCTGGGTCCGCACGCGGCTCGGCATCGGTATGTCGGGCTGGAGCAGCATCAGCGATTGGTGCGGCGTCGGCGTGAGCGAGGAGACGCCCTATCTCTTCAACGACAAGGCCTGCCTAACCGATGAGCGAACGAGCGACCGCGAGCAACTCAGCATCGGCGAGGGTATCGCCCGGCTTCGCGTCTCTCTGACCAAAGCTCGCCAATGTATCCGGTTGATCGGCTTGTCCGGTCTCGGAAAGACTCGTCTCGTGCAGGCACTGTTCGAGGATGGTGTGGGCGAGGTGCCGCTCGATCCGGGGCTCGCCGTCTATACCGACTATTCGGCGGAGACTGACCCGACCGCACGGGACATGGCGCGCCAGCTGGTGATCGCACGGCAACGCGCGATCCTGATCGTCGACAACTGCAACCCGGCGACACACAGCGAACTGGCCCGTATCTGTTCGGAAGCGGGGAGCCAAGTCAGTCTCTTAACTGTCGAATATGATGTTCGCGACGACGAGCCCGAGCGTACCGAGGTCTTTCGCCTGCAATCAGCATCGCCCGAAATGGTGGAGCTGTGGCTGGAAAAGACCTTCCCCAATGTGACGCAGGTTGACCGGCGAACCATATCAGAGTTCAGCGACGGCAACTTCCGCGTGGCACGCGCTCTCGCCGACACGCTCGGAAATGGCGAAACCCTGGGAAAGCTCAAGAGCCGCGACCTCTTCGAGCGGATTTTTCATCAGCGCAACGAGCCTGACCGGGATCTGATTTCCGCTGCCGAAGAGCTTTCCCTGCTCTATTCGATCGATGGCGAGGACACTTCGGAAGGCGGTGAACTTGCGCGGGTCGCCGCTATTCGCGGTGTTCCCGTGGCGACGATATATGCGGCGCTGAACACGCTTCGACAGCGGGGGATCGCGCAGCTGCGGGGACAGTGGCGCGCTATCCTGCCGCATGCGATCGCCAACCCGCTCGCCGGGTTCGCCCTTGAACGCTTGCCGCCAGCCGATTTCGATCGCTTCTGCGCGTCGCTTACAACGCGGATGCAGAAGTCCCTTTCGCGCCGCCTCGGCTATCTGCACGACAGCGACGAGGCGCGGGCCGCGGTCGAGCGCTGGCTCCGTGCTTACGGGCCACTCGGCGATCTTGCAGTATTGGGAGAACACGGCCTTCAGATCATCGCCAACATCGCCCCGGTCGCGCCCGATGCCGTGCTCGCGAGGATCGAGCGAGATATTACCGGCCCAAATGGCGGCGAGATACTCGATCCGCAGTCGAGCAACCGGTGGCAATGGATACGGTTGATCAAGCTCCTCGCTTACGATCCGGCGCTGTTCGACCGCGCAGCAACCTTGCTTGCGCGGTTCCTTTCCGCTGAATCGCCCGACCACCACAACAACTCGGCATCGGGCATGTTCGCCGAGCTGTTTCACCTGCACCTGTCCGGCACCAAGGCTTTACCAGAGCAGCGGCGAGCGCTCGTGCGCCGATTCGCGCTATCGGGTGATCCGGCTTTGGTGCGCTGCGCCGGCGTCGCCCTCGATGCGCTGCTGAAGGCGCACCATTTCAGTTCATCCAGCGATTTCGACTTCGGTGCCCGGTCACGGGACTATGGCTGGCACCCACCGACCTATGGTGACATCTGGGCCTGGTACAACGGCGCGGTCGACCTAGCGGTCGAGCTCTCGCCAATCATCGAAAACGCCAGGGACCACCTTGCCCACAGCGTAAGAGAGCTGTGGCACTTCGGCGCCTGCCACGATGCGCTCGAACGAGCAGCGACCCACTTTTCTTCCGAGCGACCTTGGATCGAGGGGTGGATCGGCTTCCGCACAGCGCTGCGCTTCGAGGGCGACGTGATGCCGGATGAGGTGCGCGCCCGTCTCGTAGCGCTCATCGAACGCCTGAAACCCACCGATCTTCTCCATCAGGCCCGTGCGGTCGTACTGGGGCGCAGCAGTTTCGGTTGGGATGTGGCTGATGGCGACGCGGATGACGGCGACGTCATGAAACCCTATGAGCGCGCCTCCCAGCTGGCGCAAGAGATCGGCACCGCACTCGCGCACGACCCGGAGACGCGCGCTGCCTTCATCGCCGAACTGCTAGTCGAGCAAAATCCGCAGCGCGCCTATGAATGCGGCATTGGCCTGTCGGATGGTGCCGCCGAACTTGATGCGATGTGGCGGGAACTGCTGGACCTCTTCTCCGCCGCCGAGGCGGACAGCCGGAATGCGACGGTGCTGGGCGGGTTTATCCATGGCGCGCACGCCAAGGATTCGGCCTTTGCCAACGCTAAGCTAGAGGATGTGATCCAGAATCCCGATCTCGCTGCGAGTCTGCCGTATCTTCAGGCGTGTGTTGCTATCGATGCCCAAGGCATAGCGCGGCTTCGGCGTGCGATGGAACGTGGCGTCCTTTCGGCGCAGAATTTTTCAAGCATCGCCAATGGCAGTGTCGGGGAGTCTCCACCCGACGCGCTTGGCCCGCTGCTCACCGACATCGGTAATTTGGCCAATGGCGTCGAGATCGCGCTCGATATATTGCACATGCACTTCTACCGCGATCGGGAAGAAGGCCGCCAACGTGCGCCATCCCTGATCGCTGTTGGCCGTGAGTTGCTACTGCGCGCTGACTTCGGAAAGAAGCAGTCGTTGCGCGATTTTGGGCTGCATACCGTCATTCGGGTCTGCTGCGCCGGACCCGATGGAGAGGCGACATCGCGGGAAATCTGCGCTCGCGTGCGGGCCGGACTGGAGACCGTCTATCTCTCGTCCTACGATCTTGGTTATGTCCTGAAGGCGCTCTTTGAGACCCACCCCCTGATCGCACTCGACGAATTCCTGCTCCCCGAGCTCAGGCCGAGAAATCGGGGGCTGTTTGAGGGGGACTTCGGGTTTGGCACGCCGGTGGAAGATGTCGGCGCCGAGACCCTTGTTCAGTGGGCGAATATCGATCCGGATCGGCGCTATCCGCTGCTCGGCAAAAGCATCCCCATGTTCAAGCGGCAGCAGGGCGAAGAGGAGAATGGTGTCTCCACGCTTTTCCTGGAAATATTGGGCCACGCGCCAGATAAGCGGGCGTTCCTCGGTGATATCTGGTCGCGGCTGCATCCGCGCAGCTGGAGTGGCTCGCTCGCCGATATTCTGGTTCGGCGTCGCGCGGCTATCACAACGCTGGGTGACAATGTTGGAGGCGAGGTTCGGCAATGGGTCACCGACATGCTGCCCGAACTCGAACGCTGGATCGAACATGAGAGCAAGCGCGATCGGGAAGGCGAGCAGAGTTTCGAATAGCTGCTGATCCGTGCGTCCCCAGCGAGGCCCTGACGCCGATCGCGGCTTTCGCGGAGTCTTAGGCCAGGCCCGTCACCCTTTGCATTTCTGCTTGACGGCTTCGCGCTGGGTGAATGGCCGGTTTTGGTCGTTTGCGTCCCGTCAGCTCATCCACTCGAGCGAATAGCCAACAGGGTAACCGAATTCACCGGGTGGTATGGAGAGATCGGGGAAATTCAACACTTGCCGCGAAGTAGGCAGCGCAGCTTCGGCGGCGAGCCGATTCGCGAGGTCCTGCGGCCGGAACGCGAAGTATCTCGGTATCCCGTGCTCGTCGACATAGTCCGGGCTGTCGAGCGAGAGGATGTCGCGACCGCCTACTACAATCCCGGTGATGGACGGATTGGCTTTACCCGGGAGCATAGTTGTCGTGATGTCGACCGACACGTCGTCGTCGATGTTGGGGAAAGCGAGAAACCGCCGCCCGGTGTTGACCAACACTTCGCCGATAAACTCGAGGCTCGGCCGCAATACTTTCGCGCTCGCCGCGCCGTAGAGCTCGTCGAAGTGTTTCGCCTTCGGCTTGTTGCGCAGGATGCCGTCGCGATCGAAGAATACTTCGAAGAGCATCCCGTCGAGCAGCGCCTTGCGCTTGTCCGAGTCGACGCCACCCGTCTTCGCGATGAAGTTGGTCACCCAGAGTTCGGCATCTTTGGATTTGCCGTCGGCGGCGGAATAGAGCGCGCGGCCGATCATGAAACAAGCGTTCTCGCTGAAACCATTCAGGTCCGAAGCCTTGATGCCGCGAGCGGCGGGGTTCTGCCTATACCAGTCGTGCGACTTCAGTTCATCGAGGACCACGTCCGCCGGTTTCTTTGGATCCGCGATGAACCCGCCGTCGCTGACTGCCTGCTCGCTGTACTGGGTAACGGGCACGTTGCGACTGCGGTTGAAGAAGAACTCCGCGATCAGCGAAGTGTGCTCCCATGGCGTCTGCTTCTTGCCGGTTGAGGTCGCCATCGTCGCCCGTACGCGCTTGAACATCGTTTCGACCGGACAGACCGCATCGAAGTGCTGGAGCAGAGCCTCGGTGTAGCGGCCATGCTTGCCGGTGCCGTTCATCGCCTTCTCGCCGGGTGACGTGGCGAACGCGATCAGCGTGCCCCGTGGCGCTGTCACCGGCCCCAGTCCGCCCATGCCTAGCGACCGGTCCCAGTTCCTGCCGAACGGGTTCTCGCGGCAGGCGTCGAGGATAACGATGTTTGTCTCCGATCCGGCATGATCCATTAGGTCCACCAAGTAGTCGAGCTTGAGGGAGTTGTGCTTCGCGTCGACCGCGCTCGTCGGGTCGGCGTCAATGCCGATCAGGTAGTTGACGCCATCGATCTCGACGCCGTGTCCCGCGAAGTAGAAAGTGGCGGCACCGTCCCGCTTAAGCGACTTGCCGAACGCGAGTGCGGCGTCCTGCATGGCCGTATGGTCCAGGTCCGTGAACTCGTTCACCTCGAATCCGCTGCGGCGCAGCGCCCCGGCTACGGCCACGGCGTCGTTCACGGCGTTTTCGAGGTCGAACCCGGGCGCGTAGGCGCCGTTGCCGATGACCAAGGCCTTACGCTTCATCTACTTGCATGCCTTCCGAAATCGAGTGTGACGTGATGTAGGGTTGCGAAGGGCCCACGCTCAGATCGCTGACGTCGGCTCGGTCAACTTGACCGTCAGCAGGTCGGCAGGCACGCCAAAAACCTTCCGCCCCAATTCTGCGCCCCATCATAGGTCCAACCCTCGCTATCTTGACCGCGGTTACGGGTTCCAGTGCTAGTCAAACGAACGGCCGCATTCGAGATCGTCGTGTCACGGCGCGAACGACCGCAATGGGCGCATCAGCCGGAACTTGCATAGTATCTTACCAATCGCTCAGTCGTAGGGTTTCTGCTTCAAGCAGTGGCCGATGGAGAAATCGATCTTCGAGCCGTCGTCTCTGACAACCCAAAAACATCTCTTGGAAAACTGGCCTACGCCTTCGGGCGGCGTGTTCACTTCGAATCCAGCAACTCCGCTTCCGACCTTCTCATCACGTTCGTCATGGCGATCCAGCAATGCAGAGAGCTCGACTGAATCCTCCGTGCTTACCCGATCGCCGATGCTGTACCGGTTGAGCATAACCGTGAAGAATTTTCTCGCGTCCCCCGCCTTTTCAAAGGTCTGGGTTGCGAGCGTGACTCGTCGCGCCTTTCCCATCTCCGATTTCCTTCACCTATGAAATTAAAAGATTATCGGCGCCGCGCAACGGATTTTCCTCCAATCTCGCGAACTCTGAGGACCCGCCGGTGCCTGGCGCACCTCAGTTGAAGCGAGGCTGAGCGAAAGGCGCCATGCGTCTTCACCTGCAAAGAGCGATCTACGCAACTGCTTCCCATGGTCAGCCTCAAGTCGGCCTACCCGCCGCCGCCTGCCGCGGCTCGCCGAGTAGTTTCTCACGCAACTCCCGGATGATGATGGACGGCACACCGACGCCTTCTAAGGCGTCCGCGTTGACACGCATCCATTCGCGACATGCGTCTTGATCGAGGTCGTCCGTAGCGATGACCTCGTACAACGCTACAGCGCTCATCCTGGAAAGGCCCAATTCCATCAGCGAAAGCAGCGTCCGAGTGGAGATACCGAACTCGAGCTTCAAGCCGATGTCTAAGTCATCCTGAAGAAGATCAGACCGCCCAGCGTCTTCTAGATGCACTTTCAGAACGTCCACGTATGCGGCTATATATTTCGGGGCGGCGAACCGCGCGGTCTGTTCGACCATCTCCATCGTTTGCCGACAGATATTGGGGATGTTGACAGTCTCCCCTCTCCTTTCCAAGCCCTTGATGCGTGTCTTGATCATACGCGCCAGCGACCAGCCTCGAAGCCATCGGTGGACGGTCACGGCATGTCCGTAGAGCAGATCATCCGGCTTGAAGGCGGGGAAGAGATGATCATTGATCGCCTTCATGACGAACATCATTGAATTGACTGCCTCGTCATCCTCGGACAACGCCGGCACCAAGTCTTCGATTTCGCTTGGATATTGCTGGAAGAATGTGAGGAGGGACTGCATCGCAATCGCGCTCACGCCTGGATGCCGCGCGAACAACGTCGCGGGCAACGGGATCGCCTTGCACAGCTCAGCGAGAGCCTGATCTAACTTAGCAACGAAATTCGGATCGTGTCGTTTCGCGAATGCGGCCTCGCCAATCGAACCGGTTCGCAGGAATGTGGAGATCAGATAGGACGAGACCTGTTCGAGCTTCGCATTCCGGCCGACAGCGTCCATCGACATTCCCGCCCGATCTCCCAAGAAACGGAGTATCTTGTCCGGATCCTCCATCACCGCGTCGGTTTCGCGCTTAATCTCGTACCGAGCGCGCTTGGGCACGCCTTGCGGCCACGCGTTTACGTCGTGAGCATCAATACACACGATCTTGCCCTGAAACTCATCGCCCCACCGACCCGCTCGCCCAGCGAGATTCCAGAAGTCATGCGCCAGCATGTGCTTGCCGCTTCCCTTCCTCGGGCCACGAAGCACAATCATACGACATGAAAGGTTAACGCCTTCGATGAGGGTCGACGTGCAGACTAGGAAGCGTATCTTACCCAATTTGAAGAGCCGCTCGATCTCGGAGCGGATAAGCGACGGCATGTTGCCGTAGTGAAATGCTACTCCTCGTTCGACGGTAACCGTCGGCTGTAGGCCGCCTTGCGGATTGGCGGCTGGATGAGATGCTGCGGCTTTCTTTGCGGGGGAGCCGGGTAATGAACGAGACGATCCTGGAGGTGTCTAACCTTACGCCTGCGCTTAGGCGTAGGCGTAAGATTGACCTGGACGGCGAAGGCGAGGTGCTACCCGGTCCGGAGCGGCGACGGCGCTGGAGCGCAGAGGAGAAGCTGCGGATCCTGGCGGAGGTCGAAGCAGGCTCTCCTGTGGCTGTGGTATGCCGCCAGCACGGTTTATCCAACAGCTTGTTTTACCGCTGGCGCAGCGAGCATCGCGCCGGCGTGCTTCCTGGCTTTGTGCCAGTGCGGGTCGCGCCGGTCCGGACGGATACATTGGTGGGGACGGCGCCGGCTTACGATCCCCGGCTTGTGATTGACTTGCCCTCGGGCGCTCGCTTGACGATCGTGGGCGCATTGGAGGCCGGGCAACTGCGTCACGTCATTGATGCGGTCGAGGGACGATGATCGGGTTGCCAACCACGGTCCGGGTGTACCTGGCTTGCGGGCGCACCGACATGCGCAAGGGTTTTGACGGCCTGGCCGCGCTGGTCCAGACCGTGTTGCGGCAGGATCCGCATGGCGGATCGCTGTTCGTGTTCCGGGGGCGACGCGGCGATCTGATCAAGCTGTTGTGGTGGGATGGGCAAGGCCTGGTGTTGTATGCCAAGCGGCTCGAGCGCGGACGCTTCGTCTGGCCGCAGGCGGAGGGTGGCACGGTGACGCTCAGCCAGGCGCAGCTGTCGATGTTGCTCGAGGGGATCGATTGGCGCATGCCAGCCCGGACCTGGCAGCCGGAGGCTGCTTGCTAAGAGTGCGCCCATGCGGCGCGGCAGAATGACTCATTCGACGTCCGCCTCCCTGCTCGTGCACGTGCCTCTTTGTTAGTCTGGACGCCATGCAAGCCGCCCCTGACCTTGCCCGACGCGTCGCCGAACTTGAGGCCTTGCTCGCCGAGCGCGAGGCCGCGCTGCGCGGTGCCGAGCGGCTGATCGAGCAGTTGCGGTTGCAATTGGCCCAGCTCCGCCGGCAGCAGTTCGGCCGCTCCTCCGAGAAGCTGGAAGCCAGCATCCAGCAACTCGAGCTGCGTCTGGAAGATCTGGAGGAAGCACAAGGGGTAACGGCCGCCCGGACGGCGGCGCCGGCCCCTCGGACATCAGGCCGTCGGGCGGCGGCACGCCCGCCTTTGCCGCAGCATCTGCCACGCGAGGACGTGTTGCATCATCCCGGCTCGGTCTGCCCTGGCTGTGGCGGCACGCATCTGTCTGCCTTGGGTGAGGACGTGACCGAGGTGCTGGAGACAATCCCGGCCCGGCTCAAGGTTGTCCGCCATGTCCGCCCCAAGTTCAGCTGCCGGGCCTGCGAGACGATCCTGCAGGCCCCTGCACCCGATCTTCCGATCCGCAAGGGCCGGCCAGGCGCTGGGCTGATCGCCCAGGTGGTGGTCGACAAGTATCTGGATGGCCTGCCGCTCTACCGCCAGTCTGCCCGACTGGCGCGCGAGGGTCTCGAGATTGGCCGCGATGTGCTGGCCGACTGGGTCGGCCACGCCGCCTGGTGGCTGACGCCGCTGGCGGAGCGGATCGCCGCCCATGTCATGGCCGCGCCGGTGTTGCATACCGACGATACGCCCGTGGCTCTACTGGCGCCGGGGCTCGGCAAGACCCGCACCGCCCGGCTCTGGACCTATGTGCTGGATGAGCGCTCCTGGCTTGGCCCGCGACCGCCGGCCGCGCTCTACCGCTTCAGCCCGGACCGCAAGCAGGCGCGCCCGCACGGCCATCTGCAAGGCTTTGCCGGTGCCATCCAGGCCGATGCCTATAGCGGTTACGAGACGCTGACACGAGGTCAGGCGCCACCGAGGATTCTTCACGTGGCCTGCTGGGCCCATGCGCGACGCAAGTTCTTCGAGATCCATGAGACGACCGCCTCGCCGATCGCCGAGGAAGCGCTACGCCGCATCCAGGCACTCTACGCCATTGAGGCTCGGATCACCGGATCGCCCCCCGACATGCGCCGGGCAATCCGCCAGGCCGAGACCGTGCCACTGCTGGCACACTTCAAGGACTGGCTCGAAGACCAACGACGTCGACTCTCGGCCAAGTCCGCTCTGGCCAAAGCCATCGGCTATGCCCTCGCCCGCTGGAGCGCCTTGACCTGCTATGCCGGGGATGGCCGCTATGCCATCGACAACAACTCTGCCGAGAGGGCCCTGCGCGGCATCGCCGTCACGCGCAAAAACTACCTCTTCCTCGGATCCCAAACCGGGGGCGAGCGTGCTGCCACGCTCTACACCATCATCGAGACCGCCCGTATGAATGGTCTCGATCCCCAAGGCTATATTGCCGCGATCATCGACCGTATGGCCTGTGGCCATCCGATGACGCGCATCGACGAATTGCTGCCTTGGAATTGGCGCCAAGAGCACAATCAACCTGGCACTGCCGCGTAGTCGGCCGACGCTTACGTTCGACGAGGGGGGCCAGCAGATAGTCCGGGTGCACTCCCTTGCGTGAGAGATCCGCCAAGGCAGCCAATTCGGGATCAACAGCCTCCCGAGGAGAACCCTGGTTCAGCAGGAAGGCGATCTTTTCCGCTTCATCCGCGCCGTTGGCGTAGATCAACGTACCCGATCTCCCACCCGTGAGAGCTTCGGCGACGAATGCGATTCTCTTCCGAAGTCCGTCTGGACGGCTCGCCAGGCTCACCACGCCGATTTGCTCAGGCTCATCATCACGTCGGAGTGAAAGTTCGTACTTGGTGGTCTTGCGTTTGACTTGGCGGGCGAACAGCACGTTTTGGAGTACGGTTGGCGCATCGCTCTCGACAACCCGACGAGTAGCGAATGCTGGAGCGTCGTCCAGCAGGGTTTGCGGGTTCTTTGTCGCTGGACTTATGAAGACCGCCCGCACGTTCGGGCTCGCCCGCATTACGCGCTCGATCGCGTCCTGAAGGATCACGCCGCGCTTGGTGTCACCGATCTTGTGTGCCTCGTCCACGACCAGAAGGTCGATGTCCATTTCATCGGACAGTGCGTTTGCGAAAAGGTGGAGTCGCTCTTGGGTGAAGACCACGACCAGCGGGGGACCACCATCTCGCATCTTCAGATATTCGTCGGTTAGGGGAAGCGAACTGACTTTAATCTGATCGGGGCTGATGTCGGCAGTCGCCAACATGTTTCTGAGATTCGTCTCCGTCTCGGCAACAAGTGCACGGGTCGGCGCAAGGTACACCACCATCCGGACGCGCTTCGCCCGCACCTGATCCAACAACCACTGCAAAACCAAGTACGTCTTGCCGCAAGCTGTCGGTGCCGACGCGGACAGCCAGCTGCTTGCGTCTTCTGCGCCAGTCCAGAAAGATCGCTGGAAGGTATTCACCTGCATGAGTGCGCCGTCCACCTCCCGAACGACCGAATTTTTGAGCCGGTTCCGCGTCAGTTCTAGGCGCGCACCGACACCCAGGCGCCCATCGAGACCAACCCCGACCTCGTCCCTTTGCTCGGCAAGCTCGACCGCAAGCTTGTTCGACAGCTGCTCGAAGAGCAGGGCCGCAGCATCCCGCGTCGGTCCCCGTTCGGCCAACGTCATCGCTGACGTCGCGATCAGAAGCGCCGCCTCCCTCGGAGGCCGCCTTTCAGAGCGTGCCATGATGCTCCCGGCGAGCAGCAGCCGATGCCAGTCGACTGATGCGATCGACTTTCCGACGGCTTCCGCTGGCTCCACGTTCTCCAGCTCTTGAAGGGCATTGACGCGTGACAGCAGGGCCAGTTCGCTAGCCACGCCTTCGGCGAGCAGCCAGTCGATCAATTCGTCCTCGCTCACTTGTCCAATCCTAACGATGCGAGCACTGCCTCGCGGAAGGCCTCGGCGTTAGGAAGCGGCAGGCAGAGAAACTCGATGCGACAGTCGGTCAGCTGCTCGAAAACAAGCCGGTTCCCGACGTTCGCGGACCATTTTTTGAGCGCCTCTCTCGAGGCATCAACTATGTCGTTCGCGCCGCATGTCCCTCCGGCGGGATAACCGTCGCTATCGAAGCCGACCAGAGCCACTGCGCGATACCGCTTCCTCCTCACGAGCGGATCCGCTTGATCGAAGAACCGACGTAGCGAAGCGTTGAGTTCCGGCTTTCCGAGATCGGCCCTTTCGCTCAGAAGCACGAGGTCGCGCTCACGCTTCGCGGCTTCCCCCTCCTCCTCGTCGAGAAACGGCTTCAGCGAACTTAGACATTCGCGGATGGCCTTCGCCGCATTGGAGTGTATCTTGGACTCCCCCCAATAAAGATTCAGCACGCCGTCCTCATCGACGCTGGCGTATACGCCGTCAGCACCATGATAATGCACTTGGGCGCTGGTCTTTAGCGACATCTTGCAGAGGATTTGAGGCAGGCCAAGGAATCGTTCGGCCAGCAGGTAAAGGAGCAGTTCTCCTCCCTCGCCAGAGGTCTTCAAATCGGTGAACGTACCAAGTGCGCGGTGGTAGAGTTCGATCGCGGCTGCGAAACCACCCTCTCTGTCGTCCCGCTCCTTCGCGCGCTGACGAGCCTCATGTGGTATCGAGTATTCGATAACCGCTGTGCGAATGAATTCGGCGAGCCGCGCCATGCTTACTCGCCCATCGGCGCCCACCTTAAGGCAGTGGCAGTGAATGCGCACCTTGCAGCCCGCGATCTCGACGTCTCGCTCGACCAGATCAAGATGAATCTCAAGGGTCTTCGGCTTGGCCTCGATCGCTTGCCTGAAGTCCGCCAAGGATAGTGGCGCCACCACGCCCGTGTCAACCAAACCTACTCCCCCCAACGCAAGAAATCCGCCCCAACACAACTATTTACGCGTTACCCCGGCATTTATTCAAGCGTGAGGGATGTTTGAATCCGAACAGCGTTCAGACAGTTGTGACGGCGGCTAACGCGCGACGGATCACAAGGGCGAGCGTTACCCCATCGCAACGTGTTCTCGGACGCGGGATTGCTGCGCACTATTCACCGGAGAGCAACCGATAATATCGAGCCGTCGCGCTGGATTATGGCGCTTTCTTGAAATCCTCGACCAGGGCCCTGAGCTGAACACCAAGAATCAGACCCGGGCTGCCGGCCAGCCGCATGGAAAGCCCGCCGGGATGCCCGATTCTGCCTTGGACGAATTCGCAGAGAATTTCACGCACCGTCCCGTCGAAGAGTTCCTCTTCTCCCCCGGGCACCAGCTTCAGGACGGTCGCATAGTGATCAAGGTCGACGGCAGTGTTCATATAACAGGTGCTTTCTTCGTTCAGGCAAAGGCTAGCTATAGATCCGTAGCACCGCGTATTGCCAAGTCAATTCAGGACGATCTTTCCCTCAATGTCGGGCACGATGACGTGCTCAATGTCGGCGGTGGCTGACATCTGCACCCAGAGGCATAAGTGTCCGCCATCCCATTGCCGCGGCTCCAAAGGTGTCTGACCGGAAAGTCCCCAATGTCGGCCGTGCTTCCCCGCCACTTCAACAAGACGAGCGAGCGGCAGCTTTGAGGATCGGTGGAGCAAGCCCGGAATGGCCGGGATGGGCGCATAGCTGACTGCCTGCTTTAGCAGCGCCATGCCGTGCACCAGAGCAACCGGTTATGCTCAGAAAGCCGTCTGTGCACACTCAGTCCAACTACGCTTGGGAAACCAGCCCACGCGCCGCTTCCTTAAGCGCATCTCTGCGAGCCTTTCCCAAGGCAGTGCGCGGAATGACATCAATCCACGCGATCCTGACTGGCGGCAAGTCGGGCAGCGCCAACGCCTGGCCGATTGCCTCTTCCTTGAGATCTGCGTCTCGCACGATTGCCAGCCACGGCTGTTGGTTGCCGTCTGAATCCGCAACCGCGAAGGCGGCTGCGTCGATGACACCGGGTACCCTCAGCACCGGGTTTTCCAATGCCTGCGGCAGGAATCTCTGCCCTCCAACGTACATGATTTCATCTTCGCGGCCCTTGATGCTCAGCATCCCATCAACCGTGAGGGCTCCGATATCGCCGGGGTAGAACCAACCGTCCCTGAACCGCTCACTTACTTTCCCGGCTAATCCAAAGTCGCCGTCAACCACATCCGGGCCGCGCACGCGGATGCGACCGCTCATGCTCGCGGGGCGCGGCCGATCATTTTCATCCACGACCTCGATCGCGGTCCACGGCGTGACCCAACCGACACTACCTTCGCCCTTCAGGCTCGCAGAAAATGCGTTCGCACACACCCCCGCCTCGATAGAGCCGTAGATGACATTAACCGTCCCGAGGCGCAGCGTTGCACGCTGGTACAGGGCTGCGCTGGCGCGCTCGCCCGCAATTGCCACGTGCAGTCCGGCAAGCGGTGCGGCCTCCTCAGGCAGTGCATCAAGAACCAGCGCAAGCTGAGCTGGTGCCACAAGCATTCCTGTCGGCCGCAATGTTGGCAGGGAACGAGCCAGGATGTGGGGATCCGAAGAGCCGAACAGCACGCAGCCCCCACGGGCCCAACACGCGAGGTAGACTGGAAGCGAGCCGCTCTCCGGTCCAATCAGGCACAGCAGCCGCTCATATCCGAAAGTCCGCATCCAGCTATGCTCGATCCGCCGATCCATGAGCGCCCAGCTCAGCCCCACCGGTCCGAGCTCTCCAATCGTGCCTGACGAGAGTTCAACACGGCTCAGCGCCTTAGGATCGATCGCAGGCAACCCTACAGGCCGATGCTCTGCTGAGATAGCGTCGGCCAGCCACTCGGTGTCAATGAGGAGGTCCGGTTCCATCGCGCTGGCATCGCCAAGCATTATCGACACATTGGCGACGCGTCGCATGGCCTCAGCCGCATCCGGGACCAAGGAGACCGTTGCCACACCGAGCCTCGCGCACCCCAGTACGATGAGCAGATGACGATAGGTGTCACGGATGCTGACCCCAACAAGCGCTGGAGCACCCACGCCGCATCTGGCGAGCGCGCTTGCGACCTTATCAATGACCCGGTCAAAGTCGCGGTAGTTCAAATGCTCAGTGCCGCTGGATACTGCGATGGCAAGAGGCTCCAGCCGCGCCGAAAAGCGGATCAATCGATCAAACATGGGGAGCTCCGGCTCGTCAGGTACAAATAGCTTCCGGGGCCACCAGCGTGATGCTGATCAGCAGGGTCGAGCAGGGCAATCCAATCACCAAAGGCATACCGCATCGCAACTGCCTCAGGCGCACAGTGGAAGCTGCCGTAGCGACACCATTACAACGACCAGCCATAGAGCTCAGCCCATCCGATCCGTTCGGCGCGAACGCCAAGCCTTCAAAAAAAAAGCAAGCGTGTCCAAAACGAAGGGCCGTGCTTGGCTGAACGCCCAGCAATCGGGTCCGCATCTTGTCGTTCTGGATGAGCGTCTCCTCCCCCTCAGGAAAGATCGCTTCTCACGCTTGGCCCGTCAGAGACGTGAGGCTTGGGCAGTCCATCCTTATGCGCCAGCCTTCAGAGCAACTTGAAGCTCGCAAAACGGCCCGCCCACACGCCTTATGAACTGGCACTTCGGGAATGAGAATGCCCCAGCGTCTCAACTTTGAGACATAGAGAGCAGCGGCGAACATCGGGGTACAGCCGTCTTCTCATTCAGCACAGGCTTGCCTGGTAGGCCGCTGGAGGCCTGGCGTTCCGCCTGCCTTGAGTAAAGTTCACGTTGGGAATTTAGGCGCTATCAGCAATTATATGTACTCCGTTAAGCTGTCCGCCTGTATTAGAAGATCGCACCGGGTTTGAGACGGCTGGACAGCCCTCCTTCCTGCTGGGGAGACAGGGACGTCACCACCCCACGGTGATTAGAAGGAGAGCAGGAGATGCCGCAGCATTACCAGTGGGACGTGTCATCGGCCTCCCATCCTCATGCTCTTGATGAATACCGAGACAGCTTTGAGGGGCTCTATGACATCTCGGATGTCGATCTCGGGCCGCACAAGCAATTCGCCAACCGCACGCGCCTGACGCTGTTCCAGACCGGTGTGATTGGCCACGGGCAATCCAATACCCAGACCCTGCGCCGCACGGCACCGAGCGTCCGGCGGGCAGGCTTTGAATCGCTGAGCATCATCCTGGCCAATTCCCAGGTCGCCGGAAACATCGGCGACAGGAGCGTCTCACATGCCCCCGGAGCGGTGATGCTGGTCGATCTCAGCCGACCTTCTGAATCTCACTGGACTGATCTGGATCTGGTCAATCTCGTCATCCCAAGGGAGATCGCACCAACCTGGCTGATGGACCGCGACATTCACGGTATGAGCCTGGCGCCAGACAGCGCGGCCGGGCGCCTGATCGCCAGCCACCTGCGCACCTTCTCGCAGGTGGCTGGCGACCTCAGCGAAGCTGAAGGCGAAGCCGCCATTATGGCGACCCTTATGATCGCCGAGCGCGCGCTTGGTCGTACGCAGCCGCTGAGCCCGGACCGAGCCGCAGCCCTGTACCGAACCGTCCGGCACGCCGCCGGTCGATACCTGGCAACGCATATTCTCGACCCTGGCCTCAGCGTCGATCGGATCGCGCGGGCCTGCGCGGTGTCGCGCGCGACCCTTTACCGGGCATTCGAGGGCGAAGGGGGCCTGATGCGCCACATCCAGTCGCTTCGGCTCACACTGGCACACGAAGCCCTTGCCCGTCGCGTCGACGGCAAGCCCACCATCGCCGATATCGCAGACGCTCACGGCTTTGCATCCGCCGGACACTTTACACGGGTATTTCGCGAGCAGTTCGGACATCCCCCGTCCGATGTGCCGCCCCGGGCCAGGTTCGCTCGCAGATCCGCAACTGAAAGCGCCATCCGCCATCGCGCCGTGGTCGACTGGCTGACCAAGGCAAAGGGCAGCTAACACCAGAAGCCTTTCCGGTCCATGGGATCGCCGCCAAAGGCGCTGGACAGTCCGTGCCAAGACGTGCGTCTCTTCCCAGCTAGGCAGCCACGATCAAGTCAGGCCAGCATGCTCGGCCAGCACGTGCTGCCGCGCGATGGCGGCTAGCCCCGGCCAGTTCCAGAAAACAGTAAGGGCGGAGCGCAGACCGAACCTTGAGGTCCGGCGGCACCCCGCCCGCTTGTGCATCCGTTGTGATCAGAAGCCGACGGTCAGCGTCGCCTTGGCGGCATGCGTCTCGCCTGCATTAACGATCATGCCGGAATAGCCGGCGCCGATCGTCGTTGCAGGCGACAGGCGCCACACCGCCTCGCCGTCGAATACGCCGGCGTTACGCGACAGCGGAGCGCATTCGACTACAAAGAGTGCAGCCGAACCCAGGCGCAGCGCCTTGTCCGCGGCGCGATCGCCAAAGCCATGCTGCCAGCCGATCTTTGCGCGCAGCTGGAAGGAGCCGGCCTGCGGCGTCTCGAGCTTGAAGCCGCCTCGAGATGGTATAGGTCTCGGCTGCCGCATCACCCCTCAGCGCTGTCGTCCCACCGGTCTCGGGCATTATTCGAGCAGCTGTGCCCTGATCGATGCCAACTGTCCGTCAGTCAATTGCAGCACCTCGGCAAAGTAAGCCTCAACAGAGCCGTGCCTTTTCTCGATGGTTGCAAACATCTCGCGGATGTAGTCCGGATCCGAGGCCATGAGGGGGGCGAGCACCTCGGGCGGCACCTTGGCAAAGGCTGCGAACAGACCGTTTTCCTCCCTGTGCCGGGTCATTTCAGCGCCGAAGTTGGCAACCTTGTCGGAGAGGGCGTAGTCCTCGACAATGGTCTCGCGCGGCACGCCGAGCGCCGAGAGGATCAGGGCCGCAGCCGTGCCCGCCCGGTCCTTGCCGGCCGAGCAGTTGAACGCCAGCGGGATCTCGCCGGCGGCCAGACGCAGGAACATGTCGCGATAGGCTGCTGCCTGCTCATAGGGCAGCTGGCGATAGCCCTCGGTGATGGCTGCCTTCATCGTGCCCGCGGACAGGTCCTTTGACGAGAGCAGCTGCCCCCAGTCGCCCAGGCTCATGGAATAGTCCCGTGTCCAGTAGGCAACATTCTGGGTCTTGGCCCAGGTGTTCGGCTCGCCCTGGCGCTCGTCGGTTGTGCGGAAATCGCAGACGACCTTGATGCCAAGCCTGTTGAGATAAGCGTAATCCGCCTCGGTCAGCTGGGCCATGCTGCCTGATCGGAACACCTTGCCCCACTTGACCGTCTGGCCGCTGGCCGTTCTGTAGCCGCCCAGGTCCCGAAAATTCTTGCCGCCCTCAAGCGGCAATACCCGCTCCGCCGTCCAGACGCCCTTCCCGTCTGCATCAGTTAGATAAAAATACGGGCGCCCCTGGCCGGCATGCTTGATGACCGTTTGCGTGCCCTTGTTCCCTTGGCTGACAAGCGTCAGATCAGAGGGGCTGGCATTGGGCTGCGAGCCAACAAAGACGCTGACCGGCTTGCCTTCGCCTTGCGTGGTCCACCGCAGTTCATAGGTGCCGGCGGACAGACGAACAGCCTCTGCCTGGCTGACGGTTGCAGACCCGGGCGTTGATGCCAGGGCAAGAAGTGTCACAGCGGTTGCCATGACCGTGTGCAGCCTGAAAGTTTTCATGCTACTGCCTCCTCTTAGAATTTCACGCGGGCTTCGATGCCGTAGGTGCGGGGTTCATTGAAATGAGCCAGAACGGCGTTGGTCACGCCCGGGCCACGCAGGGCGAACTGATAGGTTTCCCACTGCGCATTTGTGATGTTCTTGGCCCAGAGGGATACGGACACGTCCGGTCCACCGGCTCCCAGAGCCAGGGCACCAAGCGTCAGTCGCCCGTTGAGCATCAGGTATTCGCCCGTCTTCGGGTTGTCGGAGCCCTGGGTGTAGAAGCTGCTGGAATAGGTTGCGTTCACGTGCGCGGACAGGGCGCCGAAGCTGAACGGCGGAAACTCGTAATCCAGCGCCGCGGTTGCGGCATGGCGGGGCGAATAGTTCAGAACCGACGGCTGCACCTGCCCGGTAAAGGGGTTACGATCCGTTGATGCATTCCAGTCGGTCAGCGCATATCCCAGCGTCACAGTCAGATCCGGGCTGAGCACGGCCGTCACATCGATTTCAACGCCCTTGATGATCTCCGCATCCGGCACGTTGATGGTCTCCGTGTTGGATGGATTGCCCGGATTGGGGAAACCGACCTGCCGGTTTTTATAGCGCGTATGATAGGCGGCGGCGTTCAGGCGCAGATGGCGATCCAGGAGATCCGACTTGATGCCGATCTCCCAGGTATCCACCTCCTCCTCGCCGAAGGCGCCGTAGGTTGCCGAGCGGGAATTTGCCCCGCCCGCACGGTAAGCCGTTGCCCAGCGCAGATACGTGTTGACGCCCTCACGCCAGTCAAAGGCAACGGTTGCAGAGGGATCGACGCGCTTGGAGGAAAACTCATACCGGAACGGGGTCGGGGCACCGCGCAGGGCGGTCAGTCGGCCATGCTTGCGGTCGTGGGTCCAGCGCAGGCCGCCGGTCAGGTGCAGCCGGTCATCCAGCACCGGGGGCGTGTAGGTTGCCTGACCAAAGAATGCGGTCGATTTGGCGTGAGACGTGCTTGCCCGGTCCGGGAACGGACCGCCGACCGGCTCGGGCAGGACGATGTAGCCGGTTCCGTCTGCATTGAACTGGTTGGTGTAAGGCGTATGGGCGTAGTCGGACGCGTCCTCGTCGAAGTAGAATGCGCCAAGGACATATGTCAGGCGGTCTAAAGAGCCGATCAGCTGCACCTCCTGGCTGAACTGATCCTGATCCACATTGGCAATGCTGACCCTGCCGAAAACGCCAAAGGGGCGGAACGCGACCGTGTTGCCGGCGGCATTGTCGGACTGGGACTGCTCCAGCTCCCTATAGGCCGAAATTGACTTGAGCGTCAGCGCATCAGACAGCTCCCATGTCACCTGGAGGCTGTGGCCCTGGACATCGCCGATGCCGGGCTTCAGGGGAACGCCCGCCCGCCCCTGCCGGACCCGCTCCGGCTCGACATCAAAGATCGGCGCCAGCGGCGGCGCGCCCTCGAGGAGACGCAATATCTGGGAGTAGCCGCTGACCGACTTGTCGCGCGACTTCTCGAAACTGTACCGAACCTCGAGCGTGTCCGCGGGCGTCCACAGCGCCGTGGCCCTTACACCATGGCGCTCATAATCGCCCCAGTCGGACTGGCCTGCCAGACTGTTCCTCACCCAGCCATCGCGCTTGCTCCAGACGCCATCCAGCTTGACCCGGATGCCGGCAAACTCCGGCAGGTTGAGATGGCCCTTGACGTTGAAGCCATCCAGGTTGCGCACCCCGGCCGTCAGGTCGAGCCCCAGCTCTCCGGTCGGTCGTCTGGAGACGATGCTGATGGCGCCGCCCACGGCATTGCGCCCGAAGAGGGTCCCTTGTGGCCCGCGCAGAACCTCGATGCGCTCGATGTCGAACATTTCCATGCCCAGGCCCTGCACGCGTCCAAGGTAAACGCCGTCGATGTAGATGCCATTGGCAGGATCGCGGCTGATCTGGGTCGGATCGCCCCCACCGATGCCACGCATTGTGATGTTGAGGCTGGAGGTGCGTCCGATATTGGGCATGATGCGCAGGGCCGGCACCGCACCACCGATGAAATCCGTAAGATTGGCGATGCCCTTCCTTTCCAGATCAGCGCCGCCGAGCACGGCAATGGAAATCGGTATGTCCTGCAGATTCTCTTCGCGCTTCTGAGCGGTGACGACGATGTCCTCGATCCCGCTGGTGGCGGCCGGAAAGCTCGCCTCCTGGGGCGGCATCGCCGACGGTACTGCCGCCGGGCCCGCTCCTGTCTGCAGCGCTGCAATCACGAAGGCATCGTCAACCCTTTGGAAGCGAAGGCGCGACCTGGACAGCAGGCTCCTCAATGCCGCATCGGCTTCAAACGCGCCGCTGATACCTGGCGAGTGCTGGCCCTCTACAGCATCCGGGCTGAACAGGATCTGGGTGTTCCCCTGCAGGGCAAACTGCTGCAGGGCGCTGGACAATGGCTGGGCCGGAATTTCATACTGCAGGGCCTTAGCGTGGCTTGCGCCGGCCTGGACTGCGGCCAGACTGGCGCTTGCCACTAAAATGCCGATAGAATTCATATCCTCCCCCTTTGATCTGCGTATCGTTCGCATTCAAAGGCAGGAGAGGCCGCCAGGCCGGGATCCCTCACTTAATAAATGAAAATTATTTCTGACCAAGCATGATACGCCCATCGGGCGCGACCGCGGCTTCTGCCATGCCGAGGGCCTCGATGGCGCGCGTGAAGCCCCTTGCATCCCCTGCATTCAGAACTGCCGTCAAGCGCTTGTTGCCAACGCTTGCCTCGGAAATGATGATGGGCTGGTCGAGATAGCGATTCATCTCGCTCACCACGTCGGCAAGCCGGTCGTTCTCGAAGATCAGCTTGCCCTGCATCCAGCTGACGGCCCGCCCCCTGTCGATATCCTGCGCCGTCCATTGCCCGCCTGCTGCAATTTCCAGCCGCATCCCCGGCACAAGCTCAACGGCCTTCTTCCTCGCAGCCGTTTCCTCTTTGACCTGGACGCGACCTTCCAGAAGATCGACCGTCAATTGCCGGCGGTATCTGTCAACGACGAAGGATGTTCCCAGGGCGATGACTGCGTGGTCACCCGAGGTCACGACAAACGGGCGCGCCGGATCCTTGGCCACCTGAAAATGTGCCCGGCCATGCTCGATCCGTACCGAGCGCCGATCGCCTGCCAGAACCACGTGCACCTTGGAATGGGCATCCACGGTCATGACGCTGCCATCCATGAGGGTCACGGGCAGCCCTCTGGCGGCAGATGTCGCCACCAGCATTTCCTGTCGCGGCCCCTCGGGCGGCGTTACGGCACGATGGCCGAGGAGGAGCGTTGTCAGCGCCAGCCCCGCAACGCCGGCTGCTATCAGCAGTTTTCTGGCGCGGGCGCGCCGATGCCCGCTGTCCCGCGCCTGCTCGCGCAGAGCAAGCATCTTTGGATCCTCGCGCAGCCCCCCCAGCTCCTGCCAAAGCCGCTCGGCACGGGCAAATGCCGCCGCATTGCCGGCCTCGCCTATCCAGGCTTCAAACGCCTGCGTCTGCTCGCTTGACATCTGGCCCGAGCGCAGGCGGGCCAGCCAGTGTGCGGCTTCATCCCTCTCCTGGGCAGTTTGGCGTAAGGGTCGGTCCAGGATGGTCATCCATCACGCTCTGTTGCGCTAAGCAACGCTTTGAGTGCGTTCATGATGTGCTTCTCGACAGCGCTGACTGAAATTCCGTACTGGGCGGCGATCCGAGCGTACGTCATTTCCTCAAAGCGATGGAGCAGAAAAATCTGGCGCGTCCTCTCCGGCAAGGCTTCCAGGGCCGCCAGGACCAGGTCAAGGCGCTCCCTGTCCAGCAGCCGCCGGTCCGCCAGAGGTGCCGCATCCGTACACTCCAGCGCGCCGGGCGTATCGTGATGCCCTGCGGACTTAACCTTCTGCCAGTGGCGGGCCAGAACATTCCGGGCAATGGCAAAAAGGTAAGCGGTGCCGTTCTCGATCTCGCCGGGCGCCTTGCGGGCATAAAGGCTGACGAAAACCTCCTGCGCCAGATCATCCGCCACATCGTCCTGTACCCGCCGGCGGAAGAAGCGCCGCAACACCGGAAGCAGCACCGCCGTTGTCTCGGCGGCCTGCTCGGGCTGTCGCTCAGGCTGGGTTTTCATGGCTCTTGTCAGCTCCGGCGGTCGCTTCAGGGGAAGTGCTCGTGTCTCATCGGGCACGCCCCGTCCCGCTCCCGCGCGCCGAACTTGCTCCATCAGGCGATTGTGGCAAAAGCTGGCGGCACAGTGCTCTGTGACCAGCCAGCCGTGGTGCCTGCCTGCCGTCATGAAGGAAACTTCCAACCCAGGTGTCAAAGCGCCCGGAGGGGGGGCAGGCAGATACCCCCCGGCTGCAATCGCCCTTCCAGCATGCGTGGTCGGCGCCACAGCTGGTTTCATCCGGCGCTCCCTTGGGTCTACCCCGCTTGCCAAGTTGGCAGGCTGGACCATCTGTTCGGGATATCGGACCCCCAAGCATGGAGAGCACAAGGAACCAGCGAGCGTGAATGAGAGGGCGCTGACCGCGTCATCCGCGTCAGACCCATAGAGGCCGGCCTCTGGTAAAGTGACATTGTGTCACTAAACGAGGGCTTGGCCCGGAGTGAACACCGTCTGGGTTTTGATTTGATATCCTGAGCGACGCGGTGGTATCTGCAGCCCACTTCAAATAACAAGGATTGCTTGGCATGTCGGCACAGCCGAGATCGGCCCTGAGTTTCTACTGGGGCTCAATTATCTTCTCCGTGCTCGCGGTCGTTGCGGGCTTTGCCCTTGGCGGCATCGAGATGGCGTTCCTGGTTGCGGTCCTGGCGATCCTTGAGACCAGCCTGTCGTTCGACAACGCCGTCGTGAACGCGAAGATTCTCGCCAACTGGGACGAGCGCTGGCGGCGCATCTTCCTGACCTGGGGCATCTGGATCGCCGTTTTCGGCATGCGTGTGGTCTTTCCGATCCTCATCGTCACCATCGCGACCGGCATCGGCCCGGTTCAGGTGATCGACATGGCGCTGAACCGGCCGGACGAATACGCCACGGCCATGACCGCCATTCACCACCAGGTTGCAGGCTTTGGCGGCACCTTCCTGCTGATGGTGGCGCTGGGCTTCTTCTTTGAGGACAAGGGCGTCTACTGGCTCGGCTGGGCCGAGCGCAAGGTTGCGCGCTTCGGTCAGATCGAGGGCATTTCAGCGGCCGTTGCCCTGACCGCCCTTATCCTGATGACGAACGTCTTCGAGAACCGGGATACCGCCGTTGAATTCCTCTACTCCGGCGTCTGGGGCCTCATCGCCTATATCATCTCCCACGGCCTTGGCACGCTGCTGGGCGGCACCGAAGCCGATGCGGAGACAGGCGCAGAAGAAGGCGCCGGCAACGGCGGCACCTTCGTCAAGGCCGGTCTTGCGGGTTTCATGTATCTGGAAATCCTTGATGCCTCCTTCTCCTTCGATGGTGTCATCGGCGCCTTTGCGCTGACCAACTACCTGCCCGTCATCGCGCTCGGCCTTGGCGTTGGCGCGTTCTTCGTCCGCTCGATGACCCTGCACCTCGTCCACGCCGGAACGCTCGGCCAGTTCCGCTATCTCGAGCACGGCGCTTTTTACGCGATCCTCGTACTTGCCGGCCTTCTGTACGCCAGCGCGCCGGGCTACCACATCCCTGAGTGGATCACCGGCCTTCTGGGAGCGGCCCTGATCCTGATCTCGCTTGGACACTCGATCCTGGCGAACCGGCGCGACAGGAACTCCTGAGCCGCGTACCTCTCAGAGCCTGACACCTGCTCTGCCATCGCCCCGGCCAGCCTTGTCTTGCCGGGGCGATGCTTTTAAAGGCCGCTTTCTGGAGCCGGGCGTGCCGTTGCGGAGCGCCTCGGACAGCCCCTTTCAGGAGGTGGAGTTACCAGGTCAGGCGCCGCCGCCCTCCCCCGCTTTGCCTCCCGCGGCTTCGACCAGGACTTGTCGCGTGGCGGATAGTTGCAACGCCGCACGAGCGCGTTTTTCCGGACCTGCTATAGGCTGATCCCATCAAGGCCGGGCATCCGGGGCCGAGGTGTCTTCCCTCCCCCCTGACATCCCCCCACCCCGGGTGCCCGCTTGAAACCTTGGCAACTGGCCGCTTCCTGAAAGCGGCCATTTTCTTTTTGGCGCATTTCCGAACTTGCCGGCTGCGCCAGGCCCAAATGCCGAACTAACTGAAGCTGCAGTGCCCGCTCACGTGTGACAGGCCGGTCTCGTCGGACTGTTAAGGGCAACGTTCCAGCCAGCAGCCATAGAAGGTGCCTGCAGCCAGCAGACGCTCTGCCATAAAGTTGCCAACGGCTGATAAGAACACGAGAGGACCGACGCCAAGCCGACCCGTCAGTATCGTCGCCAGGCAATGGCCACAGCTACGTCGCGGGCTGCCAAAGTTGCCTCCGGAGCAGCCTTGCTGGGCAGGAGGCGGCAACTGACAGTGTAGCGCCTCAGAACGAGCGCACGATACCGACCTCGCCGGCAAGGCGGCGATAGTCGTAGATGCCGACAGTTGATGTGTTGCGCTCGTAGTTGATCCGCACAACCGGTGCGAAGCCATGGACGGAGAACTGTCGCAGCGTGGCACCCGGCCTGTTCTGCGCCCGCCTTCGAGCGCAACGACAGCCGCACCTGGCTTACGTTCTGGCCCACGGATGATTGCCCGATGGGAACAGGCAGACCTCGCGCGAGTGATCTACCGCAAAAATATCCGGAGAAATCCTGCGCGCTGACGAAAGGATCGTCGGCAGACGGCTCACGCAAGCCGGAGGCCCGCTCACTGCCACCTCCTCTTACCGGGAAAGGGGAACGTTGCCCTCCTGCCGAGGAGAGCGCCCAAGCTGCCCCCCCATTCCCACAACTGTACATATGTTCAATTCTATGATGATTTAGGATGAGATTAAACTCACAATCGCTGCGCTCACTGGACCGAACGGCCGGTCCAGATTCTAGATGATCAGCGTGTGACTGTACAATAGTACAAGTGTTCAAGGGGAGAGGGCCATGGCCATCAGGCAATTCCGAGGGATTACAGCTTGCGCGAGCTTCATTCTGGCAGCCGTGCCCGTTGCCGCCCAGCAGTCCATCGGGCTCGATGATATTGTCGTCACCGCTCAGAAGCGTGAGGAGTCCCTGCAGAAAACCCCAATCTCGGTTGCAGCATTTACCGCCGCCAACCTCGAGGCGCGGGGCATTGCCAATCTGACCGACCTCAAGGCCCAAGTCCCCAATCTCCAGCTGACACCCCACCCGAACAGCGCCACGACCAGCCTCGTCTTCATTCGCGGCGTTGGCAACCTCGATGACCAGATCACGCAGGACCCAAGTGTTGCGGTCTATGCCGACGGTGTTTACATCGGCCGCAGCCAGGGATTGATCAACGAGGTGGCCGAGCTGGAGCGGATCGAGGTTCTGCGCGGCCCGCAAGGCTCGCTTTACGGCCGCAATGCGACGGGCGGCGCGATCAATTTCATCTCCAGCCCTCCCCAGCTTGGCGCTTTCGAGGCGAGCCAAAGTCTTGCAATCGGCAATTACGACCAGTTTCGCGCCCGCACCCGGCTCAATATTCCCGTCGGCGACACCTTAGCGGTCGAGCTGGGCTATGTGCACAGCCAGAAGGACGGCTACGTCAGGAACCGCGGCACCGGTGTGGCGCGTTTCGGCGACCAGCGCCGCGATGCCTATCGCGCCGCGGTACGCTGGGCCCCGAGCGATGTCATTGATGTGCGGTACACCTACGACCGCTCCGATATCGGCGACACCCCCCAGTATGTAGTGCCGGTCGCCTTCTATCCGGCGTTTGCCGAGCGGCCGAGCGAGGGTTCATCCGCCGTTGCCGGACTGATGCGCAATGACGTGCTCGCCCAGGGCCATAATCTGACAGCCAGCTGGGAGGTCGCGGACACCCTGACCCTCAAGTCGGTCACCGGCTATCGCAAGCTCGCCAATTTCTCGAACCAGAACTATCTGGCCGGTGCGCTCGGGCCGTTTGCCCTGTTCACCAACAGGTTCCAGGATCGCCAGAAGCAGTTCAGCGAGGAGTTGCAGCTGATCGGCTCAGGGCTGGGGGACCAGCTCGAATATGTCTTTGGTCTTTACTATTTCGATGAATCGGCGCGC
This sequence comes from Pedomonas sp., assembly GCF_036515995.1. NCBI lineage: Bacteria > Pseudomonadati > Pseudomonadota > Alphaproteobacteria > Sphingomonadales > Pedomonadaceae > Pedomonas > Pedomonas sp. The sequence continues at coordinate 43,529 of NZ_DATBUP010000028.1, forward strand.
ACGCGGGCGATCACCGAGACGGCGGCCCGCGATGTCACGGACCGCGCCATCACCGCGGATAACCGGGCCTATGCCGCCTTCGGCCAGGCAACCTACAGCCCCGATGCCCTTGATCGGCGCCTCCACATGACCCTTGGGCTGCGCTGGTCGCGGGACGAGCGCCAAGCCTCCATGCAGGACCGGATCACGCGAGCAAGCGGCGCTGTTACCGTGCTGCCTGAGGGCCGGGGCGATAACTCGTTTGAGAACCTCAGCCCGACTGCGATCCTCGCCTATGACCTGACCGACAGGATAAATGCCTACGCCAAGGTCTCGCGCGGCTACAAATCAGGGGGCTACAACGTTCGTGCCTCAACGACGCAGCGGTTCAACGAAGGCTTTGGCCCTGAGACCCTGACGTCCTACGAGGTGGGCCTGCGCTCGGATCTGCTCGACCAGCGGCTGCGGATCAATGCAACCCTGTTCCATGCCGATTACAAGGACATCCAGCTCAGCATTCAGAGCGACCCGAGCAATCCGACACGCTCGGACGTCCTCAACGCCGGCAAGGCCCGTATCCAGGGCTTCGAGCTCGACGTTGCCGCCAAGCCGAGCAATGCCGTCACCTTTACGCTGAGCTACGGCTATACGGACGCGCAGTATCGCCGCATCGAGGGCCCGGGCGGACAGGATCTTGCAGCGCTTTATGTCTTCACCAACATCCCGAGACACAGCCTCAACCTGGGCGCGGACTATGTCCTGCCGGAAACCCCGATCGGTACACTGACCGCAAGCCTCAATTACAGCTTCCAGGACAAGATCTACACGAGCAGCAACGATCCGCGCTATATCATCCCGGACTACGCGCTCTTGAACGCCCGCCTGACGCTAACAGAAATTCCGGTAGGCGCTGGTGACCTGCGGCTTTCGCTCTGGGGCAAGAACCTGACCGACAAGAAGTATTACAGCTTCCACAGCAACTCCGGCCTGCCGTCTGCGATCTTCGGCGATCCGCGCAGCTATGGGCTGGAAGTCTCCTTTGCCTTTTAAGCTCTGAGGGAAGAGAAGAGTCATGACGCATCCTGTCCGCTTGCCCGAGCTTGCCCATGTGACGGTTGTGCCCACGCAGCCGCTCATCGGCGCCGAGATCAGCGGCATCGACCTGGCCTGCGCCAGCGACGCCGAACTCGACCTCGTTCACAAGGCTTTGCTGCGCTACAAGGTTATCTTCTTCCGCGATCAGGTCCTCAGCCGAGCGCAGCATGTGGCTCTGGGTCGCCATTTCGGCGCGCTCGAAGTCCATCCGCTCTCCGCCCATCCCGATCATCCGGAGCTGCTCGTGCTTGAATCCTTCGGCGGCACGACGGAGGGCCCGAAGGCGCCCGCGGCCGATTTCTGGCACAGCGATACGACGTTTCGGGCAACACCCTCGGCCGCATCGATCCTGATGGGCTATCATATTCCCCCGCTTGGCGGGGATACGCTCTGGTGCAATACCGCCGCGGTTTACGCGGGCCTGGATGAGGCGCTCAAGGAGCGGATCGAGACCCTGGAGGCTGTCCACAGCGGGCTCGTCTCCTTTGGCCGTCACCTGGATACCGAGGAAAAGCGCGCGGCATTTCTCGAGCGCCATCCGCCCCAGGTGCACCCGGTCGTCAGCATTCACCCGGAAACCGGGGAGCGGATCCTCAACGTCAACAGCGGCTTTACGACCCACATTCTGGGCGTCTCGGACGCAGAGAGCCAGGCACTGCTGACCCGTTTGTTCGATGAAGTGAAGCGCCCGGAATATCACGTCAGGTTCCGTTGGCAGCCCCGCTCGATCGCCTTCTGGGACAACCGATCGACCCAGCACTACGGCGTTGCCGATTATGCAGGACGGCGACATCTGGAGCGCGTGACGATCATCGGCGAGCGCCCCGTCGGCCCTGCCGGCAAAGCCTGATTTGACGGCCCCGATCATCCGGGCCTCATCTCGCACAAGAGAGGGCACACCCCCATGGACGCAAGACCCTCATCGATCAGCGCCAGCGCCGCACAGCCATGGGGTATCGCCAACCCCTGGTTTGCCCTGGCCGTTCTCTTTGTCGGGCAAATGCTCGCCGTTGGCACCATCGCCTACGGATTTGGGCTGCTCTCCAAGCCGATCGGCGATGAGTTCGCCCTTGCGCGGGGCGATCTCAATCTTGGCATGATGACGTTGATTGTCGGCATGGGCGTCTTCTCACCGCTCATCGGCCGCGCGCTTGACCGGCTCCCCAGCGGCCTTGTCGTCACCGGTGGCGCGATCCTCTTTTCGATCGGCTGCGGCATCATTGCGGTTGCCCCGTCGCTCAGTGTCATGCTGGCGGCCGCCTTCTTCCTTGTGGCCTCAGGCGGCGCCGCGCTCGGCCCCCTGACCGGCTCGACGCTGATCTCGCGAGCGTTTCAGGAGAACCGCGGCCGAGCATTGGGGCTGATCTCGGTTTCGTCCTCGGTCGGTGGCATGCTCTGGCTTCCGGCCATGGCTGGCCTTATTGGATCCTATGGCTGGCGGGCCGCGGTTGGCATAACGGGTCTCATTGCTCTTCTCGCCGTCGGCAGCCTCGGCTGGCTGATCCGGATCGCACCGCCCGGAGCCCCATCACCCCGAGCCGACAGTGACGCTGCGCCCTCCCGCCGGACGGCCGGGGCCTGCCTTCGATCGCTCGACTTCTGGGCGATCACGCTGGCCGTCGGGCTTGCCATGGCGGTGGACCAGGCCTTGCTCGTCTCCCTGATCCCTTACGGCACCGACCAGGGCTTTACTCTGCAATCCGCCACGCTTGTGGTCTCGGTGATCTCAGGGATGGCGATTGCCGGAAAAATCGCCATCGGGGCGCTGGCGGACCGGGTCGACCCGCGCTGGCTTTTCATCACCATTCTCGTTCTGACAGCAGGCTTCTTCCTGCTGCTTACACTGAGCCCGTCTTATCCTGTCCTCATCGGCTCTGCAGTTGTCGTCGGCATCGGCTTTGGCGGCACGATGCCGCTCTGGGCGACCTTCATCGCCAACCGCTTCGGGACCGCCTCGTTCGGGTCGATCATGGGACTGATGGTGCCGCTGCAGATCCCGCTGAATATTGCCGCGCTGCGTTATGTGGGCGAGGCCTATGACCAGGCTGGCACCTACGATACGGCGTTTCTGGT
>NZ_DATBUP010000029.1:0-21462 GCF_036515995.1 Pedomonas sp.
GAGGCTTCTGAAACGCGGCCCGATCAAACGAACGGATGCAGGGACTCAGTCCCCTGCAAAAATCATAAAGCTACAATAATCTGATCCAACCAGTCCCCGCCCCGTCCGGCGCCAGAGCAGCTTTCGAGCAGGGTGAAATACCCTGCGCTTAAGAAAGTGCGAGCAACTCTAGGTTCCGGCCTGCGCGTCCTCATCCACCGTCAGATCGAGCGACTCGATCCGCAGGGAGGAAGAGCGGCTGCGCAGCCGGCTGCCGGTGCGCTCTTCCCACAGCGAGGTGAGCGTGAAGCGCTCCACATGATACCGGCCGGGCGAGCCCGCTGCCGCCTGCACGGGCGAGTACACCCGCCCCTCGACCGAGCGCAAAACGATATCGTGCCACGCCCCTCCGCTATCTGACATGCGCAGCACTTCCGCTTCGCTCACCCGCCCGTCGGGCGTGACCCAGAAGCCCACATCGATCCACTTGTTCTCGACCGCAACCGCGGCAACCAGATCCGCGCTGATGCCCGAGACGTTCAGGCCCGTGTTCGTGCCCCTCGGGCGCACGCTGAGGTCCATCGGGGGAGACCAGTGCAACACCTGAGGCCCGGTTGCGCTGGATGCCTGCTCCCGAACGGCGGCCAGCAGCGTATCCATCGAGGCGTTCCTGCCTGACATTCGATCGAGGCGCATCAGCATGACCTTCGCCGCAAGGCGCACATCCGGGTCCTGATGCGCCGCCAGAGACTCCAGTTGCGGCCGAGCCCGGTAGGTCTTCCCCCACACCAGATAGGCCCATGCGATCCGCAGATCGGCAATAGCCGCCAGCTTCGTCTGGCCCGCCTTCTCCGCATCCTGCTTCAGCGACCGGTACGCCCGAAGGCCCAGGTCCAGATCGCCCAGCCGGACGAGCATGCCCGCTACCTCAAGGCGTCCGCCCAGCACCCTGGTATCCGTGCCCGGAAATGCGGCGCGCAAGGATGACAGCATCTGGTGGGTCGAACGGCGATACACATCGCCCTCGCCCATGTGCTGGTTCACGCGCGCGTGGGCGCGGTAAAGTCCCGCAACGGCCTCCCCATGCTTGGCGGCATGGCGGTTGTTACGGCCGATTGATTTCTCAAGCAGCCCGCTGGCGCTCCGGTAATCGCCGTCCACCACCATGATCTCGGCGGCACGCAGGGTCTTCTGCATGTCCTCAAGCGGCGGACACCCGGCCGCCAGGCATGTCTCCAGATCGGCGAGGGCTTCCTCCAGCCGTACGCCCGTGACGATGATTGTCTCCGCCTCCCGGCCGAACACCGGAGCCGACTGTCCTGCGACAGCCAGCACAGCGCACGCCAGCATAACGGACCAGGAAGCCCTCACTGCCTTCACCACGCCCCCCCCTGAGCAATGACCTACTCGCAATGAATACCGTCATCCACAGGGCGGGGCGACGCAGAAACGCCCGGGCTGGCGAATATATTTCCGGCCCGATGCTGCGTGCTGCGGGCGATTCCAGCGCCGCGAAGACGGCTCACGCCTCCAGCGCGTCCCGCAGGAAGTCGCTCGCCTGGGCGATCGCGCGGCGCACGGGCGCGGTTTCTGCCAGCGGGTTCAGCAGCATGAAGTCATGGATGGTGCCGTCGTATCGTCTGGCAGTCACCGGCACACCCGCCCGGGCCAGCTTGCGGGCATAGGCCTCGCCCTCGTCGCGCAGCACGTCGTTTTCATCCGTGATCAGCAATGCAGGCGGCAGGCCGGTCAGCTGCTCCTCGGCGGCGCGCAGGGGCGAGACATGAATATCTCCCCGCCGGCTGGCGTCGGGCAGGTAGGCATCCCAGAACCACTCCATCGCCTTGCGGGTCAGCCACGGCCCCTCGGCAAAGGTGTCGTAGGAGGCAGTGTTCATGGCAGCGTCCGTCACCGGGTAGAACATCGCCTGCGCCTTGATGGGTGGCCCGTCCCGCTCCTTGGCCAGCAGCGCGACGACGGCGGCCATGTTCCCGCCCACGCTGTCTCCGGCAACCGCCAGCCGGGCGGGGTCCACGTCGAACTCCTCCGGGTGCTCGGCCACGTACAGCGTCACGGCGTAGGCCTGCTCGATGGCGACCGGGTACCGGTGCTCCGGCGAGCGCTCGTAATCCACGAACACCAGCGCTGCATTCACGCCCACGGCAAGCTCGCGCACCAGCCGGTCGTGGGTGGTCTTGTCGCCCAGCACCCAGCCGCCGCCGTGGAAATAGAGGATGACCGGCAACCGGCTCCGTGCCCGCTCGGGGCGGATGATGCGGATGCGCGTGGTGCCCGTGGGGCCGAGCGGCAGCTCCCGGTCCTCGATGCTGGCGCGCGCGAGCGCGCCGGGCGCTCCGAGGGGCGGACTGGCCTGTGCATCCAGCAACACCTTGCGCGCGTCCTCCGGCGACAGGGTGTAGATGGGCGGGCTTCCGGCCAGACCGTCCACGAACGCCTGCGTCGTGCGCTCCAGCCGTGGAACGGCCGTGCCGGAGACGGGAGCAGTTGCGGCAGTGGTTGCGCCCCGGCCTTCGCTGTGGGTCGATGCTTCCGGCATGGCGGTTTCCTTCTCATGCTTGCGGACCATCTGCGAAGAACGAGCCATCTCCGTTTCCGATGATGACACAGGCATAAGAACCCGGCGCGCTGATCTCTTGGCCTAGTCGTTCACCCGGCAGAACACCCGGCGCAGGGTTCCGGCGCGCTCCAGCGCCCTGGCCGCCTGCGCTGCGGCCAGCGCAGCCGCCTGCAGATCCGGCTCATTTCCGGAATCGGCTTCCGGCAGGCCCCCCATCTCGGGCCGGGCGGCCTGTCCGGCGGCGGTGCTGAAGGTCACGGCGTCTTCCGCCACCAGCAGCGCGGCAATGGCATCGGGCGGTGCCGTCAGAATGCGTCCGCGCCGCTCGCTGTAGGCGATGTTGACGCCCACCAGCGCGCCGCGGCTGTCCAGCACCGGGCCCCCGCTGATGCCGGAGAGCGGCCCGCTGAAGTCAGGCACTCTTTGCTTCTGCACCCACATCAGAACCGGACTGCGCGTGCGGCTGCCGATGGCGACCTCCGCCTCTCCCAGGTAGCGGCTGATGACGACGGCGCGGTGACCGCGCGGGAAACCCATGTGGTAGCCCACATCGCCCCGCTTGGGCGGCGTCGATGCCAGCGCCAGAGATTGCGGCACATGGGCCAGCAGGTGAATGGCGGCCACGTCCGCCTCGGGAATGCTGCGCCCTGGCTCCACCGAGGCCGCATGGAACGTTCCCATGTCGAGGCCGACCGTGTCGCACTGGCTGACCACGTGGTTGGCGGTGAGCCACAGGGTGCCCCCGCCCACCTTGAAGGCGGTGCCAAGCGAACTGCTGCGCGCCGGATCCGCCACTTGGAACAGGATGCCGCCCGGCTCGTCTTCCTCTTCCTCCCGGTCCGGTCGGCGCGGCGTGGCGTTTCCGTCTCCCAGCTCGTCCGGCCCGCGCACCCAGAGGCCGGGGCGCTGCATCCGCATCACGGTATCGGGCGCGAACTCATGGGCGGCCACCACCACTGCCAGCAGCAGGAACACGAGGCGCAGTACGCCACCGACCAGACGGCCCAGACCCTCCAGCATGGCGGATCACACCGCAACGGAGGCAGCCAGCAGCGCCGCCATGGCCAGCTTGAGGCCCGTCACCAGCGCCGCCGCCGCCATGTCCCCGCTGGCAATCCGGCGCGGCAGGTTGGGCAGGATAAGCAGGTCCACCAGCACGGCGGTGATCACCTGCACCGTCAGCGTCACGATTCCCCACAGGAGGATGTCCCAGGCGTTCACCGCCCCGGCAAGGCAGAAGGCCAGCGGAATGGCAAGGCTGACCGCCGTGCCGCCCAGCACCACCGCCGCCGCCGTGTTGCCCGCCCGCACCATCGGGATCTGCCGGTGCGGTGAGATCGTCATGTAGATACCCAACGCCGCCAGCAGCACGAAAACGGAGACTGCCAGATGCAGCAACAGCACCGGCACGCCCTGAAGCAGACTCTCGACCACGGGCGTCATGGCTCACTCTCGACAAACCTCGTTCCCTGAGAAGAACGCACGGCCCATCAAAAGAGTGCACGCAGGAGCCACGCCCCGCCTGCAATTACCTGCGGTTACAGGCAGCCGCCTTCAGGCGGTGCGGTAGCTGTCCAGGATCTTGGTCATCGTGCTGGCGGGCAGCGGGTAGAGGCCGCCCTTGGCCTGCGCCAGCCGGTCCGGCTCGGGGATGCCCGCCGCCAGCCGCTGCAGCCGCTCCGCCGTCACGGCGGAAAGCTGCGCCGCCCAGCACATCGCCATGATCGCCTTGGATGACTTGCTGGCCATGATGCGCTGCGCCACCGGAATACCCACCTCGGCGGCAAGGCCGATCACCGCCGTCACCAGCGCCGTCTTGCCCTCCGACAGGGTGCGCCGCACCCAGGCATCGCAGAAGCGCCCGGCGCTCAGCACCGCCGCCGCCTGCGCGGCGGTGTTGTCCGCCTCCGAAAGCCGGCCCGCATGGTCCAGCCGCCGCTGCACCCGTGCCAGCAGATCCCCGGCCAGCTCCGGCTCCACCTGATTGCGGGCGATCATCTGCTCCACCAGCGTTGCTGCCACGAATCCGGCGATGCGCCGCATGGCCGTCACCGGCAGATGGTCCCTGAGCGCCAACGGCTGGTGCCAGGTCTCCTGCGCCGGGGCGGCCTCCAGGATGGCGTCCAGCGTATCCTCGCGAATCTGCGCGCTCGGGTTGGCCAGCAGCGCCGCCACCGCCGCCGCGTCCGCCGACTGCACGATGGCATGGGACAGGCGCTCGTTCACGTGCTGCCGCCCGGCAATCGCCGCCCGCGCACCCGGTGTCGGACAGGTGCGGATGATCCCGATCAGATCCTCTTCCGTCAGCACCGGAGAGCAGGCCAGCATCGGGCCGCTCACCGACAGCTCGTCGTCCTGCGCCAGCCGCAGCGCCACCTGATGGGGCACCTGGGGGCTGGACTTGATCTCCTCGGCCAGAATCATGCGCACGCGCGGCGTCTGGTCCCGCGCCAGCGCCTCGATCACCGCCATCACGTGGGCCTGCGCCCGGCGGTTGTCCGCCTGGCTGGCCTCCGGCAGCAGGCGGGCGACCTTCCGGGCGAGCTGCTCGCGCACCTCCTGCGTCTTGTCCGTCGCCAGCAGGCGGTTGGCCAGATGGGGCGCGGCCTTGTTGGCGGCGACCACCGCCCGCACCTTCGGGCTGCCCTCCTCGGCCAGGTAATAGAGCACTTCCGGCGGCGTCGAGGCCCCGGCGGCCAGTCGCTCGCGCGCTGCCTCGTCACCCGCCGTCAGGATGTCGATGGCGCGCCTGACCTCAGGCGTCGCGTTCCCCTGCGCACGGGGGCGCGGCTGTTCCGGCGGCGTTGTTCCAGCAGGCGTCGCCCAACGCATCAGGTCGCTCCCTTTGCTGCCGCATAGCCACCGCGTCCCTGCGCCTTTACCTCGTAAAGCGCGCCGTCTGCCCGTCGCATCAGGGCCTGCAACGGCTCCTGCCCATCCTGCCTGACGGCAAAACCGACGGAGGCGCTGAGCCGCGCCGCACCGGCGGACTGGCGGATGACCTCCATGCCGCTCATCAGCGCCTGCGCCGTCTGCCCTGCGGCCTCCAGATCCACGTCCGCCTGCCACATCACGAATTCGTCGCCGCCGAAGCGGGCCACCACGTCGTTCGGCCCGGCCAGCTCGCGCAGCATCCGGGCAACGCCGCACAGAGCCGCGTCCCCCGCCGCGTGACCGCCGGTATCATTCAGCTGCTTGAAGTGGTCGAGATCGATCAGCAGCAGCGCACCGCCCGCATTGCGGCCGGCACACAGCCGCTGCGCCATCACTTCCTCGAACGCGCGCCGGTTGTGCAGGCCGGTCAGGCCGTCGGTGCGGGCGAGCTGCTCCAGCGTGCGCAGATGGTTGGCCTGCGCAATCGCCATGGCCACATGCACCGCGATCTGCTCCAGCAGTGCCAGATCCTCCGGATCCCAGCCGCCTTCGCCGCGCTCCACCTCCACCCGGCCCACCTTCACGCCCTGGAACCGGCATTCGGAGCGCAGCCGTTGCGCACTGCCGGGCCTGCGGGTGGTCAGCTGGCCGTCCTCGATCACATCCTCGCCGAAGCGAATCCGGCACACCTCCGCCTCGAAGGCGCTGCGGGTCACGCGCGCGGCGTTCTCCAGCATGGCAGCCGGGTCGGTTCCAGTGTGGATGCCGTCCAGCACCTGCCGCAACAGCCGGTCGCGCTTGCGCGCATCCTCCAGCAGCCGCTCGGCACGGCGCTGCTCGGTCACGTCACGGGCAATGCCCCGCGCCCCGGCCCATTCGCCGCCGTTCAGCACCGGGACCGCCGCCACCGAAAGCACCACCGTCCGCCCCAGCGGCGTGCGAATCCGCACGTCGCGCGGCGGGGTCGGCGCCCGTACGGCAAAGCACGCCAGCGCCTCGTCGCCCAGATCGCTCACCTTCCGCCCGGTCAGGTCCCACGCGGCAAGGCCCGCGGAGGGCACGCCCCCGCTCACGTAGGCAAACCGCCCTTCTCCATCCGTCACCCAGGCGAAGTCGCCCACCGCCTCGGTCAGGCTCTTGAACATGGAGCGGGATTCGCGCAGCGCCTCGATCAGCTGGTCCTTCACCGTGGTTTCCAGCGCCTGGCACCACACGGCCTGCCGCCCGTCTTCCACCGCCACCTGCCGCGCCCGCACCGTGAAGTGCCGCCGCACGCTGCCGCCGATGTCCACCTGCGTCTGCCCGGACAGACCGGTTGCAGCCACCTCCGCCGCCATCCGCTCCAGCTGCGACCAGGCTGCCGGGTCGCCCAGCAGCAGCGAAGCCGCATCGTTGCGCATCAGGAGGCGGCCCTGACCGTCCATGGCCCACGAGGGTCCGAGCGGATCGTCCACCAGCGTCACCAGCGACGACAGCGGCATGACCGCCGGCGCACTGGCCGGCGCCGAATCCTGATGTGCGGAGGGGAAGGCCATTTCGAGCATGAATCAGTTTGTACCCGCCATGGCTTAACAGTCGCTAAATCGCCGGAACAATTAAGTCCGTAACTTTTCAGCAGGGCAGAGCGCGGCTTCGCGGGCATTTAAAGACGCATGGACTTAACACGCCGCCGCCCCCCTGCTAAACGGGCGCTTGATGCGGCGCGACGGGTGCGAACTTCCGCCTTGGAATCGAAACCGCCGCCCTTCCGGCCCATGCCGGCAGGAACAGGACAGATGGAACGCGCACACGGTCATGACTGCCGCCAGACCTCTTGAGTTTTCGCCCGCCCCCGCAGCCCGGGGCGTGCTGGACGTTGACCGGATCGACACCTGGGTGTTCGATCTGGACAACACCCTCTACCACCCGCGCGCCAACCTGTTCGCCCAGATCGACCAGCGCATGACCGCCTTCATCATGGAGCTGCTGTCGCTGGACCCCGTGGCGGCCCGCGCGCTCCAGAAGCAGTATTTCCTGGATTACGGCACCACCCTGCGCGGCCTGATGCATTATCACGGCGTGAACCCTCGCCTGTTCCTCGATTACGTTCACGATATCGACCTGACCGTCGTCGGCCCTGACGCCGCCCTGGCCAGCGCGCTGGAGCGCCTGCCCGGCCGCAAGCTCATCTTCACCAACGGCGATGCGCCCTACGCCCGCCGCGTGCTTGAGCGGCTGGGCGTTGCCGCCCACTTCGAGGCCATTCACGACATCGTGGCCACGGACTACGTGCCCAAGCCCCATGACGCCCCCTACGACCAGCTGCTGGCCGAGCACGGCATCGATGCCAGCCGCGCCGTGTTCGTGGAGGACATGGCCCGCAATCTCCTGCCCGCCAAGGCGCGCGGCATGGCAACGGTGTGGGTGAACAACGGCTCCGAGAAGGGAGGCCTCAACGCCAGCCCCGATTACATCGACCTCGAGATCATCGACGTCCCGGCCTGGCTGTCCGGAATTGGGCTGTCAGGAATTGGGCTGTCCGATATTCCCGTCACGCCCGCCCCGGCGTCGTGACCCGAACTTATCAACAGGAGAACTTTCGCGTGAGTGACATTCAATCCATCATCGACGCCGCCTGGGAAGACCGCGCCAATGTGAGCGCCGCGACGAAGGGCGAGGTGCGTGACGCCGTTGAGGCCGCCCTCAGCGACCTCGATTCCGGCCAGCGCCGCGTGGCGGAGAAGGTGGATGGCGACTGGGTCGTCAACCAGTGGCTGAAGAAGGCGGTGCTGCTCTCCTTCCGCCTCAACGACATGGAAGTGATCCCCGGCGGCCCCGGCCAGTCCACCGCCTGGTGGGACAAGGTGCCGTCCAAGTTCGAAGGCTGGGGCGCCGAGCAGTTCAAGGCCGCCGGTTTCCGCGCCGTGCCGGGCTCGTTCGTGCGTCGCGGCGCGTTCATCGCGCCGGGTGCGGTGCTGATGCCGAGCTTCGTCAATCTCGGTGCCTACGTCGGCGAGGGCACCATGGTGGACACCTGGGCCACCGTCGGCTCCTGCGCCCAGATCGGCAAGAACGTGCACCTGTCGGGCGGCGTCGGCATCGGCGGCGTGCTCGAGCCGCTGCAGGCCAACCCGGTCGTCATTGAAGACAACTGCTTCATCGGCGCGCGCTCGGAAGTGGCCGAAGGCGTGATCGTCGAGGAAGGCGCCGTGCTCTCCATGGGCGTGTACCTCGGCGCATCCACCAAGATCATCGACCGCGCCACCGGCGAAGTCTTCGTCGGCCGGGTTCCGGCCTACTCGGTCGTGGTGCCGGGCACCCTGCCGGGCAAGCCGCTGCCAGACGGCACGCCGGGTCCGAACCTCTACTGCGCCGTCATCGTGAAGCGCGTGGATGCCCAGACCCGCTCCAAGACCAGCATCAACGAGCTGCTGCGCGACTGATCGCACCCGGCGCTCTGACGCCGACCAAAGGGCCCGCCCGCGAAACCCTCGCGCGGCGGGCCTTTCCTTGTAGCGGGCCACGGCCTTGCCCGCCCTTCTGAATTCACCCGCAAGAATCGGATATTACCACCAGCGAGCCTCCCCTATCCCGAACCCACCTTCGGGAGGGCACCATGGGATTTCAGCTTTCAGGATTACCGATCGAGGTCTTCACGCCCCTGTTCGGCCAGCCGGACGCCGTGCTGCGCCGGCAGAATGTCTTGCGCCTTGTGGCCGAGCCGGGCTTTCCCTGCCGCCTCAGCCTGCGAGACGCCACTCCGGGCGAGCCGGTGCTGCTGCTCAGCTACCCCCACCTGACCGGCCCGACGCCCTACCGCGCCACCGGGCCGATCTTCGTCCGGGAAACCGCGCGGGAAACCGCCGTCTTCACCAATATGGTACCGCCCGAAATGCGCCCGCGCCTCTATTCGGTTCGCGGCTACAATGACGCCGGAATCATGCTCGATGCGGATGTGGCCGCAGGCGCCGCCCTCGAGTCCCTGATCGAGCGGCTCTTCGAGAACCCTCAGATCGCCTACCTGCATCTGCACCATGCCCGGCGCGGCTGCTACGCCTGCCGCGCCGATCGCGCCTGATCCCGCTCTTCTCGCACTGGTCCCGGCGTTCCCGATTCAAATATCCGACAGGCGGACAGCGGATTGATCTCGCTCAAGGCAGGCCGATGCCAGGCAGCGGATAAAGGGGGCGGTCAAACAGCGACCCTCCCTGAACCTTGGCGCAGCCGCCTCCCCGCGGCGCGCCATTTTCTTTTGAGGAATTCCGCCTCCGCCGCACCCTCCCGCTTGAGAGAAGCCCGCCGCGCGCCAGATGTGAGAAGCGAAGAGCGTTTAAGGTGTTCATGGGAGGCGCGGCATGGTGAAGGCGGTCAAACCGTTCCTGATGTTCCAGGGGCAGGCGGAGGAGGCGATGAACTTCTACGTCTCCCTCTTTCCCGACTCCCGCGTCATCGACATCACCCGCTACGGCCCCGGCGAAGCCGGTGTGGAAGGGTCCGTGCGCACCGCGTCATTCTTCATCCGCAACCTGACGATCATGTGCATCGACAGCGCCATCCAGCATGACTTCACCTTCACCCCGGCCATGTCCCTGTTCGTGGACATGTCCTCGGAAGAGGAACTCCGCTCCATCGCCGCCGCCCTGTCGGCGGGCGGCATCGTCCTTATGCCCCTTGGCGACTATGGCTTCAGCCGCCTGTTCACGTGGGTCAGCGACCGCTACGGCGTCTCCTGGCAGCTAAACCTGCCCTGAGAACGGGCCCGTCTGGCGTGCGTCACCCGCTGCCCGAGCTTGGCCGGTCCGAAGATCGGTTCCTCCTGACCGGCACCGCTCACGCCATGAGACGCTGCCGCGCGACTCGCTCCCGTTCAGGCCATGACCCGCTTCGGATAGGGCATGCCATCCTTGCTCAGGTAGCCGCCGCGCTCCGGGTCGTAGCACAGGTCCACGTCCGGGTAATGGCAGGGGCTGGCCTGCGGCAGGCGGGTGCCCACCTCCAGATAGATGGCCGGCGCATCGCTGCGGTTGACCATATGGTGCGCATTGGCCACGCCCTTGGGGAAGGCCGCGCAATCGCCCGAGCGCAGCACGGTCTCGCCCTCGTCCGTCACCAGCACCAGTTCGCCCGCCAGCACATAGACGAACTCGTCCTCGCCCTCGTGCCAGTGACGCTGGCTCGACCAGGAATCCGGCGGCAGCTCCACCAGATTGACGCCGAAATCGCTGAGGCCGCCTGCATCGCCCAGCTGCCACTTGGTCCGGCCTTCCGCCATTTCGTGGAACGGCGCCGGATAGCCCGAGCCCTCCCGTACCGGAGCCTGACCCAGATCGATCTTCGCCATGGAAACCCTCTCCCGCCCCGATGAGGTAAGGCCAAAGCATCCAGCACAGTTCGCGCCAAGGCAACGGGATAATCATTCCGGAATAGGCCTTACGGTTGATTTTCAGGTCAGCCTGCAAAACCGTCACGAAATCTGAGCCCATTTGAGGCGGATCAAGGCGGCCTGCGCCACAGGCCCTAAACAGGGTGATGACAGCCCCAGCAAGGGCTCTCCCACCCTGATGTACCTTGGCGCGCCGGCCTCCCCGCTCGGCGCGCCTTCTTTTTGGCGGCCATCCGGCCAGCCGTTCGCTTCCCGCCCCACGATCGGGCGCATCTCTTGCCCGCAAAGCCCACCTCAGCCTTTGACGACGCCCCCGCCGCTCGTTACCACTGATGCCACTATGTCTGAGTGCGCCTCGTCTTCTGATTCCGTTGCTCTTGCCCAAGAGCTGATTCGCTGTCCCTCGGTTACGCCTGCGGATGCAGGCGCGCTCGACGTTGTCGAAAGGGAGCTGAAAAGCCTCGGCTTTTCCACCTGGCGGCTGCCGTTCGGCGAAGCGCCGGACGGGCCGGTGGACAACCTCTACGCCCGCCTCGGCGAGTCCGGCCCGCACTTCTGCTACGCCGGACACACCGACGTGGTGCCCGCCGGAGACTCGAACGGCTGGACCGTCGATCCCTTCGCCGGAACAATCGATCAGGGCTTTCTCATCGGTCGCGGCGCGGCAGACATGAAAGGCTCCATCGCCGCGTTCCTCGTGGCGCTGCGCCGACATCTCGCCACGTCCGGCGGCCCGAAGGGCTCCATCTCGCTGCTCATCACCGGAGACGAGGAAGGCCCGGCCCGCCACGGCACCACCGAGGTGCTGGACTGGATGGAGGCCCACGGCCACCGCCCCGACCACTGTCTCGTCGGTGAGCCCACCAGCGCCCGCCAGCTCGGGGACATGGTGAAGGTCGGCCGGCGCGGCAGCCTCAACGCCACCATCACCGTGCACGGCATTCAGGGCCACGTCGCCTACCCGCACCGGGCGGACAACCCCATCACCCGCCTCGTGCGCATCCTCGACCGGGTGAAGGCCGAACCGCTCGACACCGGCACCGAGTTCTTCGACCCCTCCAACCTCGAGGTCACCAACCTCGACGTCGGCAACCCCACCGAGAACCTGATTCCGGCCCGCGCCACCGCCCGGCTCAACATCCGCTTCAACGACCGCCATACCGGCCAGTCCCTGTCCGACTGGCTGCGCGGTCTCGTGGCGGAGGAGGCTCCCCGGCATGACATCGCCATTCGTGTGTCCGGAGAGAGCTTCTTCACCCCGCCGGGCCTGCTGTCCGATCTGGTGGTCGAGGCCATTCAGCACCACACCGGCCGCACGCCGGAGCTGTCCACCTCCGGCGGCACGTCCGATGCCCGCTTCATCCGCCGCATGTGTCCGGTGCTGGAGTTCGGCCTCGTGGGCGAGTCCATGCACAAGGCCGATGAAAAGGTGGCGGTTGAAGACGTGGTCCGCCTTACCGACATCTACGAAACCCTTCTCAACCGCTATTTCGGGCACACCGCGCCCTAAAGAGTGCCGACAGAAAGTTCCGACACCGTGACCAGCGTTTATCAGGCTGTCGCCCAGCCGCTTCTCGGCATCGCGGAACTCTGCCGGTTCCGCCGCGAGGGCTTTGCCCGCTTCGACTTCGGCTGGTACGGCTTCTGGCAGTCGTGGTCGGCGTTGCCGTTCGCGGCCGCCCCGTTCGCCATCAACGCCAAGATGTTCGCCATGCTGGCCGCAGGTCAGGGCAGCAAGGCCATCAGCCTGTGGCAGTCCATCCTCGTCTTCGCGGCGGGATGGCTGGCCTATGTGGTGCTGTTCCTGTTCGTCGCGCGGCTGCTCATGCTTACCCGTGGCACGCTCGCCACGCTGATGGTGCTGAACTGGCTGCGCCTGTTCAAGCAGCTGGCCGTCATGCCGTTGCTCCTCCTGGCCGGGGGCGGCGCGCTGCCGCCCAGCCTGTTCGCCATGCTGTATCTGGGGCTGGGCCTCTTCCTTATCTCCGTCGAGGTCTACATCCTGCGCATCGCGCTCGGGGCAACGCTGATACAGGCGGTCGGCTTTGTCGTGCTGGACGAGCTGGTCGGCCGCCTGCTGGTGCACGGCTTCCAGTTCGCAATGCACTGAGCCTGATCCGCCGACCGGGCGGCCCGGAGACCCTGCGCCCGGCCGCCCGCTGGCTGCATCATCCGGAGAGCGGGCCAAAAAACGGGAACGTTCACGAGGGATACACCCTTTTTGGGGTATGGGCCCAGAACCGCGCTGCCTCAAGCGCGCTCGTCCGGTTGCGAAAGTCTCCTCCGCGACGGGAGCTGAGGCCCAGTTCTGCGCAGACGACCGAAAGGAAGACCCATGTTCCGTCTTGCCCTCCAGTCCCATCTGGCTTTCCTGCCCCGCCACGCCATGACGGCCGTGGCGACGGCCGCCCTGACCGCCACCGTTGCAACCGCCACGCTCGTGACCGCCGCCGCGCCCGCCCAGGCCCAATCCGCCCCCCAATCCGCTGAGGAAAAGGGCAAGGCCATCGCCGTCGAGGCCGACAAGCGCGACACCGGCTGGGTAGACAGCCGCGCCTCCCTCAAGATGATTCTCGGCACCAAGGACGGTCAGCAGCGCGCCGTGCGCGAACTGGATTCCAAAGCGCTGGAGCGCACGCAGGGCACGGACGGGGACAAGAGCCTCATCGTCTTCCGCGCGCCCAAGGACGTGCAGAACACGGCGCTGCTCACCTACAACCATGTGACGGGCAATGACGACCAGTGGATCTACCTGCCCGCGCTCAAGCGGGTGAAGCGCATCGCCTCGGCCAACCGTTCCGGCCCGTTCATGGGCTCCGAGTTCGCCTACGAGGACTTCGCCGCCGCCGAGATCGAGAAGTTCACCTACAAGTGGCTGAAGGACGAGCCCTGCGGCCAGATGACCTGCCACGTCATCGAGCGTGTGCCGACCTACAGCAATTCCGGCTACGCCCGGCAGGTCGTGTGGATGGACCAGCCCGAGCTGCGCGTGCAGCGGGTCGACTACTACGACAAGCGCAACAAGCTGCTCAAGACGCTGACCTCCTCCCAATGGAAGCAGTACGAGAACAAGTTCTGGCGCGCCCACGACATGAACATGGTCAATCATCAGACCGGCAAGACCACGCGCCTGACCTGGGGACCGTTCCAGCTGAAGACCGGCCTCAGCCCCAACGACTTCACCGAAACCAGCCTCGCCCGCCAGTAGGAGAGACCTTAAGAGCAGCTTTCGAGCAGGGTGGCACACCCTGCGCTGAACAAAGGTGCGACCAACAGAAAATAAGAGCAGAATCAGCCGTCCCGCCGACCCCCGTCCACCGGGGCGGCGGGGCTGGCGACAGGCGAAGCCGCGCCATCGGCTTCCGGCCCGGCCTGGCGCTTCCTCGGAGACCAGCGGCGGCGCAGGGCAACCCACACCCGTGTCCAGGTGCGCCGCAGAATGGCGGGCAGGTTGGCTCCCGGCCGCAGGGCATGGCGCACCGGAGACAGGGTTCTGGGATACCGACGCTTGATGCGGATGAAGATGCGCCGCGCCCAGCGCGAGTTGCGCAGCACCAGAATGAGGCCCGCCGCAAAGCCGATGATGCCGAACGGCCCCGGCAGCGGTCCGCCCACCAGCGGGCTTGCCACCATCAGCACCCACCCGAGGATGAGCTTGGTCCAGCGCCAGATCTCGGCAAAGAGCAGCATCCTTCCTGGCCCTCTCCCTCGCCTTCGACCTCGCGCCACCGGAGCGACTGACATGCGGACGCGTTGACGCCTTTGCAAGTGGCACAGCGTCCAATGTGTATGCTTTACCAACCTGCAACCGGTCGTACGGCACACTGCCCGACAGATGTTGCAATTCGGGGGCATGGATGGGGGCGCGATCATGGCCGTAAACCGCTGGCTGACCATGTACAGGGGGCTTGCTGCTTTTCTGATGGGATCCGGAGTTCTCGGCATCGGGCTGCCGGGAGCCGGTCATTCCGCGGCTGCCCAAGCCGCCATCGCCACCGCCGCCACTGCCGAGGTCCTGCAGGTGCGCGCGGCCCTTCATGAGAACGGCGCAGACCCATCCGCCACTCCAGCGGCCCCGCAGCGGGCGCGCATCGTGTTCGACCTCCACGTTCCGCGGCCGGGCGCTGCGCAGGCCATGAACATCCGCCCCACGCTCTCTGCCGACGGGCGGGCATGGACCCTCCAGCTCGACGCGCCCCTGTCCGCCCGGGCAGAGGCCCAGCTTCGCGCCCTGCCCCGGCGCATTCCCGGTTTGCAGGTCAGCCTTGCCCGCGAGGGTTCGCCATCTATCTCCAAAGTCACTCTGCGGTTTCAAAAGCCCACCGCGCTGGCCCGTCAATTCCTCCTGCCCGGCCGCGGTGGCCAGCAGGAGCGACTTGTGCTGGACTTCGCCCCCAATACCGATCCGGTTCCAGCCATGGTGGCTGCCGCCCAGCTGGAAGCGCCCGCGCCGGCGGGCATGACGCCGCCCTTCGCGTCTTCCGCTGTTCAGGCTCCGCAGGCGCCCAACGCACACATCGTCCAGTTGGCAGCGCCGCAACAGCCCGTCGGGGCGATGCAGCCAGCAGAACCAGCCCAGAGTGAACCAGGCCAGGGCGAACCAGATCAGGGCGAACCAGATCAGGGTGGCGCGGAGCAGGCTCCCGGCCGTGCCCGGCCGCAGGCCGAGCCCGCCGATGCCAAGCCGTTGCAGCAGGAAGGCGATGAGCTCCCGCCCCCGCCCTCCGGCGATTCGCCGCTCAATCTGTGGGGCTTCTTCGAGGCGGAGGGCCGCTGGTTCCCCCAGGACAGCCGCGACGGTGCGCCCGACCATCTGATCGGCTCCATGGCGATGGAGCCCACCATCGAATACAGCTGGAAGGGCGGTAGCCAGTTCCTGCGCTTCACCGGCTTTGCCCGTGTGGACACGGTGACCGAGAACCGCACCCATGCGGACGTGCGCGAGGCCAAGTACGTGGGCGTCTTCGGCCCGCTGGAGCTGACCCTTGGCGTTGACCGCCGCTTCTGGGGCGTGACCGAAGCCGTGCATCTGGTGAATATCATCAACCAGGTGGACACGCTCGAGGACGTGGACTTCGAGGACTACCTCGGTCAGCCGCTGATCTCCGCCGCCTACACCACCCGCTTCGGCACCTTCAGCGCCTTCCTGATGCCCTACTTCCGCGAGCGCCTGTTCCCGACCGGCGAGGACCGGCCCAACCTGCCGGTGAAGGTCAATCGCACCCTCACCCAGTACGAATCCGGCGACAACAACTGGCACCCGGACTGGGCGCTGCGCTGGTCCCTGCGCGAAGGGCCGATCGACCTCGGACTGTCCTACTTCTCCGGCGTCTCGCGCGATCCGCAGTTGCTGCTGTCCTTCAACACCCAGGGGCGGCCCGAACTCATCCCGCGTTACAACCTCATCGATCAGGTCGGCATCGATCTGCAGGCGACGCTGGGCTCGTGGCTGCTGAAATTCGAGGGCATCCACCGCTGGGATCCGGTGGAGGACTACGCCGCCTTCGCCGCCGGCTTCGAATACACGTTCTACGGCGTCAGCGCCGGCGGGGCCGACCTCGGCGTGCTGGCCGAGTATCTGTACGACGAGCGCGGGAAGGGCACGCCGTTGCTGCCCGGCTTCCCGCCCTTCTCCAACGTCTCGCCCTATGACGACGACATCTTCGCGGGCTTCCGCTGGAGCGGCAACGACATCAATTCCACCGAGATTCTGGGTGGTGCCATCTTCGATCTGGACACCAAGTCCAAGGCGTTCGTAATCGAGGCCTCCCGCCGGCTGGGGCAGAACCTGCGCATCAGCCTTGACGGGCGCTTCTTCACCAGCGTCTCCACCCGCGACATCCTGTGGCCCGCGGGCGACGACGACTTCCTCCAGTTGAAGTTGCAGTGGCATTATTAAGCTCTTGCGGCTGAGGAGAAGGGCCGGGAGGATCGGTGCGGGAGGCACACGCCTCCTGCGCCCGCCCCGCCGGCAGGCCACGCACGCAACATCAGCTTGAGATCTACCGAAGAACTCTCGGCCCCGCGAAACAGGGTCACGCCACCTTGATGCGCCGCCCCGAGGTCAGCCTGTCCGCCAGTTCAGGCACGGACGCGAACAGGACGTCCGGCTTGCAGCTCTGCAGCAGGGCCGGCGTGGCATAGCCCCACGTCACCGCGCCCGCCGCAACGCCTGCCTGCCGCGCAGCCTCCATGTCCCGCGCCTCATCGCCGATCGAGATCACCTCCGCAGGCGAAATGCCGGTGCGGCGCAGCACCCGCCGGAACCTGGCGGCCTTCCCGAACAGGGAGGCGCCGCACTCGTACACGTCAACCAGCGCCGCGGTGTCCGGCCCCAGCACCTGCCGGATCGTCGCCTCCGTGTTGGAGCTGACAATGGCCACGCCAATGCCAGCGGCTTGAAGACGCCGCAGCAGGTCCTCCGCACCGGCGAACAGCCGGATGGAGGCCACCTCCTCCACCGCCAGACGGCGGATGAAGCGGGCGATCATCGGCATCTTCCACATCGGCACCTCAAGGTAGCGAATGATCTCCCGGTTGCTGCGCCCGCGCAGCATGGCAGCCTCTTCGGCGGACAGCGTGCGGAAGCCAAAGCGGACGGCGGCTTTGTTCAGCGCCCCGATAAACCAGTCCGCACTGTCAGCCAGCGTGCCGTCAAAATCGAAGATCACCAGCCTGTAGGTCATCAGCATCCTGAAATATGGCAGTGGGGCCGAGGGACACGCCTCCCCGCCCGGATGCGCCGGGAAAGTCGTTACGGCATCAACTTCCTGCCGATACCATTCTGCCCCGCCCTCGCACAACGGTCCTGCCTCCGGACTGTTCATCGCAGTTTCGCGCATCCCGGCCACGGGGATACCGCCGTATTCGACTACGGCATCGTTGCTAGACCGTTTCTTGATTTGCACAGTCGGGCAAAGGGGCAACGAGCGGGAGGCAGCATGGTCGCGCACGCAATGACGGTTGCGTTTCTGGGGCTGGAAGCACGCACGGTCGATGTGCAGGTGCAGATCTCCCCGGGACTGCCTGCCTTCGCCATTGTCGGGCTGCCGGACAAGGCGGTGAACGAAAGCCGGGAGCGGGTACGCGCCGCCCTCACCGCCATCGGCCTTGCCCTGCCGCCCAAGCGCATCGTGGTCAACCTGTCCCCGGCCGACCTGCCCAAGGAGGGCAGCCACTTCGACCTTGCCATCGCCAGCGCCCTGCTGGTGGCCATGGGCCTGCTGGATGCGGAGTCCGTCTCCCACCATGTCATCATCGGCGAACTCGGGCTGGACGGCCGGATCACCCCTGTGCCCGGCGTGCTGCTTGCCGCGCTGCATGCCGCCGGCATCGGGCAGGGGCTGGTGTGCCCCGCCCCGCAGGGAAGCGAAGCGGCCTGGGCGGGCGATCTGGAAGTGCTCGCCGCGCCGCACCTGCTCGCCCTCGTCAACCACCTCAAGGGCCACTGCCTCCTGCCCGCGCCGACTCCCGGCACGGTGGAAGAGCCCACCACCGGCCCCGACCTCAGGGACGTGAAGGGACAGGAAAGCGCCAAGCGGGCGCTGGAGGTGGCCGCCGCCGGCAACCACAACCTGCTGCTCTGCGGCCCGCCCGGCGCGGGCAAGTCCCTGCTGGCGGCGTGCCTGCCCGGCATCCTGCCCCCGCTCGATCCCGCCGAGGCGCTGGAGGTCTCCATGATCGCCTCCGCCAGCGGCGCGCTGGACGGCGGGCGCATCCGCCGCGCGCGCCCGTTTCGCGCTCCGCATCACTCCGCGTCCATGGCGGCGCTGACCGGCGGCGGCGTCAAGGCCCGGCCCGGCGAGGTGAGCTTGGCCCACCTCGGCGTGCTGTTCCTCGACGAGCTGCCCGAATACCAGCGGGCGGCGCTGGAGGCCCTGCGCCAGCCGCTCGAGTCCGGCCGCATCACCGTGGCACGGGCGCAGGCCCACGTGACCTACCCCGCCCGCGTGCAACTGGTGGCCGCCATGAACCCCTGCCGCTGCGGTCACATGGACGACGCCAGCCGCGCCTGCGCCCGGGCGCCGCGCTGCGCGCAGGACTACCAGTCCCGCATCTCCGGCCCGCTGCTCGACCGCATCGACCTGCATCTGGACGTCGCCCCGGTCTCGGCGCTGGACCTGACCCTTCCGGCCTCCCGCGAGGGATCCGCCGAGGTGGCTGCCCGCGTTGCCGCGGCGCGGGCCGCGCAGCGCGAGCGCTATGCGGGCCACGGCGTGCGCACCAATGCGGAGGCCGACGGCCAGCTGCTGGAACAGGTGGCCGCGCCCGACAAGGCAGGACGCCGCCTGCTGATGGAAGCCGCCCAGACCATGAAGCTCTCCGCCCGCGGCTATCACCGCGTGCTGCGCGTCGCCCGCACGCTGGCCGACCTGAGCGGCGCGGAAACCCTCACCCGCAGCCACATCGCCGAAGCGTTGGGCTACCGACGGGCAGGCACCGGCGCGTGAGCACAGCGAGAGGACGGCATGCAGAAGCGCAGCAAGCCATGCCGCCGCCGCCCTGACCCATTCCATACCAGCCGCCCGCCCCTGCATTACGCTTCTCCCCCAAGCCCCAGTCAAAGCCAATGTTCTACATTTGTTCTATATGGAATTAACCACAGCGGGCGTGGGTGGGTCAACCGTCCCATGGTCGTAGATGCGGGAGGGCCATTGCTGGCGAAGTCCCGTGTCACAAGAGACGTGGCCGCGTCCCCAGCAACTCCTCGAGCGTTGCGTGGAAATCGGCCACGCTCTGCTCCAGACCGCCCAGCGTCACCCGGTCGCTGGCCCCGGCCGCCAGCCCCTGCTGACACAGCGTGGCGGCGCGGAAGTCTTCGGCTGCGAACACGCCGCCGTCCAGCAGCTCGAAGGAGCGCCGCCAGTGGTCCTCGGCCTTGGCATCCTGCGGCGGCTGCGGAATCAGCATGAAGTCTTCCACCAGCGTGCAGTCCACGGCGCGGGGGTAGAGCAGCATCAGGTTGATGTAGTCAGGGCTCGCCACCACAACCGCGCCGGGCATGATGCTGTAGGAGAAGGTGAGCAGGCGGCGCAGGTGGGCAAAGTCCTCCGCATCTCCGGCTTGCACGTGGTCCACCCGCCCCACCGCGTTGCGGAAGTGCGGACCGATTCGGTCTGTCATCGCCACCGCGTCGGCGAAGAAGGGGGCGATGGTGTTCTGGTGCAGCCGCTGCACGTGGTAGGCCTCGAGGAAGGCGTCCATGATGAGCTTCCAGTTGGCGCGCACCTCATGGGTGCGGCGGGCGTAGAGGTGGTGCTCCCCCAGCCCCAGCGCGTCCAGATCTGGCGGCAGCGCGCCCAGAAACCCGCTGAAATCCGGCTCCTCCCCACCCGGCTCTTGTTCATCCCGGCCCAGCACGGCCCAGATCAGGCCGCCCTCCTCTGCTGAAGGCAGCCGTTTAAGCCCGTACTCGGCCTTCTCCAGCCCGAGGAAGGTCTCGGCGCGCGGCACGCCGACCAGCCTGCCGTCCAGCCCGTAAGTCCAGGCGTGGTAGGGGCAGACGAGTCGCGGGGCCTCGCATGGCCCCTCCGCCTCCACCAGCCGGGTGCCCCGGTGGCGGCAGGCGTTCAGGAACACCCGCACCTCTCCCGCCTTGTCCCGCGTCAGCAGCAGGGGCACGCCATGGCCGTCATGCGCCACCGCCATGCCCGGGCGGGGCAGCAGGGCGGACGGGGCCAGCGGCAGCGGCAGCCTGCGGAACAAGCGCTCCTGCTCCCGCCCAAAGCGCTCGGGGTCGAGGTAGCTTGAAGCCGCCACCGTGTGCAGCCTCGGGGGAATATCCTCCTGATGCCGCGCGATGACGCGGGCCAGCGCCAGCTGCCCTTCGGTTGGTCGATGATGCGACGCTGCCACTGATGCTGACACTGCCATGCCCGGCCTCCCCTGCACGGGAATTGCACCCGGCATCAGTCTTGCCCGGCGGACGCAGGGCTGCAAGCCCGGCCCTCCCTGCGGCCCCTCATTTCAGGCAGGCCCCCATTCACGCCCCAGCAAACGGGCGCGGGCCATCGGTCAGTGCCTCGACCATTTGCGGCGAAGCGCATCGTGGCCTCTTTTCCCGGAACACGGAGTCGTTAGGATGCATCGCCATGACATCCCGTGCCGCGTCCTTCTCGCCCGTTGCCGCCACCCGTGCGCTTGGGCTTTACCTGCGCCCTCGCCCGCTTGCCGCGTTCCTGCTCGGCATCTCCAGCGGCTTTCCGCTCACGCTGCTGCTCGCCACCATGACCTACTGGCTGAGCAAGGTGGGTGTGGACAAGAAGACGATCGGCTTCGCCGTGGGGCTGACCACGCCCTACACCCTCAAGTTCCTGTGGTCCCCGCTCATCGACCGGCTGCGCCTGCCGGTGCTGGATGGCCTGCTGGGCCAGCGGCGCAGCTGGCTGTTCCTCGTGGGGCTGCTGCTGATCGGCGCGCTCTGGCAGCTCGGCCACAGCGATCCGGTGCATGATCTGGCCCGCTTCGCCACCTGGGCGATCATCGTCTCCTTTCTCAGTGCCACCCAGGATATCGTCATCGACGCCTACCGTATCGAGATCCTGCCGCCGGACCAGCTGGCCCACGGCACGGCGCTGAACCAGTTCGGCTACCGCACCGGCAATCTGCTGGCGGGCGCGGGCACGGTGTGGCTGGCCACCCAGCACGGCTGGGCCGCCGCCTACAGCGT
>NZ_DATBUP010000030.1:0-7519 GCF_036515995.1 Pedomonas sp.
ACGAGGTGGTGAGGGGTCTGGCCGAGCTGCCGATGGATGCAACCCCCGCCGCCACCCTCACCCGGCTGGACATCTCCGCCATTCTCGACCGCTACGTGCTGGGCGAGCTTACCGCCGCCGATGTCGCCCGCTGGGCCGCCCTCGTCGAGTGCCGGGAGGACATCCAGTTCGAGCCCCGCCACGAGGAAGTCATCGCCGACGCCCTCTATGATCTCGCCAATCAGGACATCCTCCCCCTCTCCGAAATCCTCGAAGACGTCCGCTTCCTGCTGGGGGTGTAAGGGCGCGACTCAAAGACCTGAGCCATCGGCCACCCGGCCCTTGGAAAACCCACCCCGCCATTCATCCGGCAAAGTGTCCCGGTGGGCACTTGGATTGTCGAATTAAATTGCTCTTTCAGGTTGCGGGGGTTTTATCCCCCCGCTGTCCCGTTCGCCTCTCAGGCTGACTTGCGGCGGCGGAAACCAGCCACCCCCAGCGCGCCAAGGCCCAGCAGGCCAAGGGTCGCCGGTTCCGGCACATCGGTCGCGGGCGCTGCCAGTTCGAAAGTAATGTTGTCGAGGCCATAGACCCAGTTGTCCTGGGGCTGCAGCACATCCAGCCGTGCAATGCCTTGGGCCGAGAAGTTGACGGTTCGGAAGGCGTACGTATTGCCCAGGCTCAGCGTCTCCAGCAATGCGCCGTCGAGGCCATAGGCGTTGAAAGTGACTGATAGAGAACCGTGCGAGGTCACATCCAGCGACAGGGACTCCAGCGTGCTCGAGAAATCGAGCCGCACCAAGTCATGCCGCAGGTCATAACTAAAAGAATTATTTGGTAGATTAGCCAGGTAGTTTCCATAGTCGGGAGCGCCAAAGTCGCTCACCACCGCCAGCGGCACTTCCTCTCCGTCCTCATAGGCAGAGAAGGTGACGCCCAGATCGGCATACTGATCCGTCAGGATCGTATTCACAGGCATGTCGTTGAAGTCGATCACCACCGCGTGGGCGGGACCCGCAAGCACACTCGCCGCAACGGCGCACAGGAAAACAAACTTTTTCACGGCAAAAGCCCCTCAGACGTCTGGCGCAGCCCCCCTGCGCCCACTCGGAAGGGTTAAATGCACGTTTCGGGCCAGTTACATTTTTGAATTAATTCCATGCGCTTACAAAAGTGGTGAAAAAACAATATGGTTAAAATGTAAAGCGCCCCGACAAACTGTATTATCGCCCTCACCCGCAGGCGCAGAGGCGGGCATGGGCGCGCACCGGGAACGTACCCATGCCTTTGATCTTGGGCGGCACGGCCGAGAAGCGGAACCCCTCCACGGGCAGCCTGTCCAGCCCCGTCATGTGCTCCACAATGGGAATACCCGCCCCCAGCAGCACCGAGTGCACCGGGCGCGTGCCGCCGGAGGTGTCGTCGATGTTGAACGAGTCGATGCCGACGAGCGCCGCGCCCTGATCGCGCAGCCAAAGCGCGGCGGCTTCCGTCAGGAACGGGTGGTTCTCGAAGTAGCTGTCCGTCCGCCAGTGACGGTCCCAGCCGGTGTTGATCAGCACGGCCCGCCCCTTTACCTCCAGCGCGGCGAAGTTGCCCCAGTTGATGGCGCGCGTGCCGATGCCGGAAACCCGCGCAACCACCCCCGGCAGGTCGGCAATGTCGCTGAGGTCGAGGCCCGCAAGGTCGGTGCCGTGGGCATAGCGGTGGAACGGCGTATCCAGATAGGTGCCGGTGTTCGCCACCATGTCGATGCGGGCGATCTGGAATTCCGTGCCCGCGTTGTACTGTGTGCGTGACTGCTCGCGCGAGAGGTAATCGCAGATCAGCGGGGCTGGCAGCCCCTTGTAGGTGATCATGCCGTGCTCGATGGTATGGCTCAGGTCCACCAGAACCGCACCATCACCGATTGCCGCCTCGGTTACGCCAGCGTCCTTGTTTGGACGCTTGTGCCGCTCTTCGATGATCTGCTTGTTCAAGATCCTGACCTCGCCCACCATCAGCAGCCGCAGGTCGCGGATGATGTAGGCGGCCAGCTCGCTGTCGGCGATGTCATCGCCCTCGATGTCGAGCCGGAAGCCCTGCCCTTGCAGGCCGCCGCCGTTGGAGAAAACCACTTCGAAATCGAAGCACGCACGCTTGTCTGTCATGGGGAGCCCCCGTTGCTGGATCTGGAAATGCGGGCGCGGTGGCTTCGCACCTTGGCGCGATTGCCGCAGCCGGTGGCTGACGAGCACCACTGCCGCCGCCCGGCACGCGAGTTGTCGAGAAACATCATCCGGCATTCCGGGCAGACCCGGATGCGTGCGGCCTTTGGCGGCGCCAGGGTCTCGATGGCGTCAGCGGCAAGGGTTGAAAGCGCCGCCTTTACCGGCTCCCGCGCCTGCCACGTCAGGCCCTGCCCGGTGAACTGGGGGCGTAGCGGCGGATGGGCGGACCATCCGTTGAGGATGGCGAGATCTCCCGCCATCATCGGGGCCTTTGCCAGCACGGCCAGCCCACAGCGATGGATCGCCTCCCGCAGCGCGCGGGCGTTCGCCACATCCTCGTCCGATGGTGCCGGCAACGGCTGCACGGCCAAGCCCGCCGACACCAGCCACTCCCGCAGGTCTTCCGGTCCCGTAAGCCGCTCGACCCCCGCCCCCCCGCGACCGCCCAGTGTATCGACGAGGCAGAGCGAAAGGCTTCCAGCTATGAAGGCGTGTTTCCCGGTCATGATGTAACCTGTTAAGCAAGTTACATTGCGCAGGCAAACGAAATCAGCACGAAGGGACTATGCAAACCCTTAGCTGTACAGGACCGCCGCGCTATTGCGGGGTGTTTGCAGGGGTTCCGGAGCCGGTCATCGCGCCGGTTGGGGCCACGTGCCACACCGTGTTGGAGAGGTCGTCCGCAATCAGCAGCCTGCCGCGCGCGGCGTCGAACGTCACGCCCACCGGCCGGCCCCGCGCCCGGTCGTTCCCGGTGATGAAACCGGTCACAAAATCCTGCGGCGGGCCGGAGGGGCGACCGTTCAGGAACGGCACCCACACCACCTTGTAGCCGGACAGCGTCTCCCGGTTCCAGCTGCCGTGCTGGCCCACGAACGCGCCCTGCCGGTACTCGGCGGGCAAGGTCTCGCCGGTCACGAACGTCAGCCCCAGCGCCGCCACGTGCGAGCCGAGCGCGTAATCGGGCGCAATCGCCGTCTTCACCAACTCCGGCTTCTGAGGGCGCACGCGCGGGTCGATGTTCTGGCCCCAGTAGCTGTAGGGCCAGCCGTAGAACGCACCGTCGCGAACGGACGTCAGATAATCCGGCACCAGATCCGGCCCCAGCTCGTCCCGCTCGTTCACCACCGCCCACAGCTGCCCGGTGCCGGGCTCGATCGCCAGCGCGGTCGGGTTGCGGATGCCGCGCACCAGCGTGCGCCGTGCGCCGGTCTCCCGGTCGACCTCCCAGATGACCGCCCGCTCCTCCTCGATGTCGAGCCCGCGCTCGCCCACGTTGCTGTTGGAGCCGATACCGACGTAAAGCTTGGTGCCGTCCGCGCTGGCGGTCAGCGCCTTGGTCCAGTGGTGATTGACCTCGGAGGGCAGCTTGGTCACTTCCTCGCCGTCGGTCAGCCGGGTCGCGCCCTCCGTGTAGGGGAAGCGCAGCAGCGCGTCCTGGTTGGCGACGTACAGGCTGCCGTCCACGAAGGCGAGGCCGTAGGGCGCGTCCAGCCCGTCGATGAACGTGGTCTTCACCTCAGCCTGCCCGTCGCCGTCCGCGTCGCGCAGCAAGGTGATGCGATCACCCCCCTCCACGTCGGTCTTGCCGAGGGCCTTGATATACCCCGCGATCACGTCCTTGGGCCGCAGCTTCGGGGCGTTGCCGCCCGAGCCCTCCGCCACCAGAATGTCTCCGTTCGGCAGCACGAGGATCTGGCGCGGAATCTTCAGCTCGGTCGCCAGCGCCGTGATCGTGAAGCCCTCCGGCACCAGCGGCAGCGCGTTCCCCCAGCCCGCTGGCTTGGCGATCTTCATCGGCGGCAGCAGCGTCTCATTCACCTTGGGCAGCTGCGGCTCCGGGCCGGTCTGGTTCGTCACCTCGCCCGGATCGGCGCAGGCGGAGAGCAGGAGCGCAAGGCAGCCCGCAACCCCCATCAACAGGGAAGGACAGCGGTTCATAGGCCCTCTCCTTCAGCAAGATAGGCCCGTTCGGCACGCAGGCTCGAATACCCCACCCATCCGGCGGCAAGCGCCGCCAGCGTGGAGATAATCGAGAGTACCAGCCCCGTCGTCTCCACCGAGCTCCAGCCGTCGCGGCTGTGCTGGAAGCTGTTCACCAGCCCGGCGATCCACATCACGGCCAGCAGCAGCAGATAGACCACGGCCCGCGTCCGCACGGCTCGCTCCTCTGGCGTCGCGCCTGTACGCGCCACCAGCACGAGCGCCCACAGCAGCGCAAAGCCGCCCATCAGGCATCCGCCCGCCAGCAGCCACTGCGAGAAGTTCGTCCACTGGATCTCCGCACTGTTGAGATACGTGATGTCGCTTGCGAGCGCGCTGCTGAACAGCGCGATCGGGAACGCCAGCAACAGCGCATGCAGCGGATGCAGCAGGGGATACAGCCGGGAATGCGGCAACCTCTGGCGGACGGGGGGCGCAGCCATCAGCGTCTCCTTGCTGGTGTTCTCGTGATCATGACCGTCATGTCCGGTTGCCCGGCTCACACCAATGGGAACCGTAGCCATGACCCGAGGTTCCCTCCGCGCGAGGCGCAGGGGCCGAAAGCCGCTTGAGATTAGATAGTTAATTCGCTTGTGACAGTCTTTTTGCGAGGGTGCACCCGAACCACGGTCGCTTGAACGTCCTCCAGCTCACATCACCGGAAAGCCCACGCACAGCCTTAAAAAATCAGGGGTGCAGGGGTCATGGACCCCTGCAAAAACAAACCGCGAAGCGGAAATTCAGGCCGAAGGCAAGACCTACCCCAGCAGCTCCCGGTATTCCTCCCGCAGTCTCGCCTTCATCACCTTGCCCATGGTGTTGCGGGGCAGGTCGGAGACCAGTACGTAGGCCTTGGGCAGTTTGAAGCGGGCGAGTTTGCCGTCCAGCGCGGTGGCCAACGTCTCGGCGGTCACGGCGCCCGGTTTTTCCGGCACTACCACGGCCACCACGCCTTCGCCGAAGTCCGGGTGGGGCACGCCGATGACGGCGGTTTCCGTCACGCCGGGCACTTCGTTCAGCGCCTGCTCGATTTCCACCGGGTAGACGTTGAACCCGCCGGAGATGATCAGGTCCTTCGCCCGGCCGACGAGAGTGATGCGCCCGGTCTCGTCCTTCACCGCCACGTCGCCGGTGATGAAGAAGCCGTCGAAGGTGAAGCTCTCGGCCGTGGCCTCGGGCTTTTTCCAGTAGCCTTTCAGCACGTTGGGGCCGCGGATTTCCAGCACGCCCGGCTGATCCGTGGCGGCTTCGCCTCCCTGCCCGTCTGACACCCGCGCCTCCACGCCCGGCAGGGGGAAGCCCACGGTGCCGGGAAGGCGTCCGTCCTGCTCGTAGGGGTTGGAGGTGATCATGGCCGCCTCGGTCATGCCGTAGCGCTCCAGAATGCGGTGCCCGGTGCGGGCCTCGAACTCCTCGAAGGTCTGGGGCAGCAGCGGGGCGGAGCCGCTGAGAAACAACCGGATGTTCCGGCAGGCCTCCCGCGTGAAGCGCGGGCTGGCCAGGAGGCGGGTGTAGAAGGTGGGCACGCCCATGAACACGCTGGCCTCCGGCAGACGGTCGATCACCAGATCCGCGTCGAACTTCTCCAGCAGGATGGTGGTGTTGCCGCTCCACAGCGCCAGATGCAGCGCCACGAACAGGCCG
This sequence comes from Pedomonas sp., assembly GCF_036515995.1. NCBI lineage: Bacteria > Pseudomonadati > Pseudomonadota > Alphaproteobacteria > Sphingomonadales > Pedomonadaceae > Pedomonas > Pedomonas sp. The sequence goes on from NZ_DATBUP010000030.1 coordinate 5,817, forward strand.
TGGGCGTGGAACAGCGGCAGCGCGTGCAGGATCACGTCCTGCGCCGAGAAGCGCCACGTCTGGTGCAGCGCGTCCACGTTGCTGGAGAGGTTCCCGTGGGTCAGCATGGCGCCCTTGGGCCGCCCGGTGGTGCCGGAGGTGTAGAGGATGGCGGCCACGTCGTCCGGCTCCATGCGGGCGATGCCGGGGTGGGGCACCGCCTCCACCGCCAGCCGCTCCAGCGAGCCGGTGCCATCGGCGTGCAGCGTCTCGATGCGCAGGCCCTTCGCCTTGCCCATCCGGCCCGCGGCTGCCTGTTGCAGCACCGCGCGGTTGGCCTCCGTGCCCACGATCAGGCTGGGCTCCGCATCGGCAATGAAATAGGCCAGCTCGTCCTGCGTATAGCCGGTGTTCAGCGGCACGATGATCGCGCCGCGGGCAAGGCAGGCGAGATACAGGAACACGAACTCCGGCGTGCGGTCCACCTGCACCACCACCCGGTCGCCAAGGCAGACGCCCAGTTCCTGCAGCACGGCCCGGTAGCGCCCCACCCGCTCGGCCAGATCGCCGAAGCGCAGCAGCGTCTCATGACGCCACACAAGACACGGCTTGTCCTCGATGCCGACCTGCCGCGCCAGAAACATGCCGTAAAGATTGGCGCTCATGCGTCTCCCCTCATTTGCCCACGCACAGGCAAGCCCCAACGTCCAGACGCAAAAACACGATCACTCCGGCCAGCCCTACCCCAAGCTGGGCCGTAATCATTGAGAGAACAGAAAACCGGCCCTGAAAGCAAGCGCCCAGCCTGCCCCGGCGCTAAATTTTTCCGGACAAATTTGTGCAGGAACAGCCGCAGGCCGCCTTCAGCCGAAAAAGCCGTGAATGAACCAGTCCGGCTCTGCGTCCGTCTCGCCCGGCGCGCCGCCGTAAAGGCCGTGGCGGAACAGCCAGAAGCGCCGCCCTTCCATGTCTTCCACCATGTAGTAGTCGCGCGTGCGGGCGTCCTCGCCGTCGTGCCACCATTCGGGGGCGATGCGTTCCGGCCCGATGGCGCGCGTCACCCGGTGCTCCAGCCGCCGCCACACGAAGCGGGCGGGCGGGCCTTCCGGCACCTCGGCGATCACGCTGACCGGCTCGGGCCGGTCCAGCAGCAAAAGCGGGCGCGGCCGGTCGAAGTCGAGGGCCGTCCGTCTCGCACCCGCGCCTCGCGGACGCATGCGCTCGGCCCGCTCCGGCACGTGGCTTTCCCGCGCGGCCAGCCGGTAAACCGCCTGCGGCCCCAGCCGGCTGGCCAGCCGGTCGCCCAGCTGCGCCAGATCGAGCGCGCCCCGGTCTCCGGCGAAGCTGCCTTGCGCCGTATTGACCGGCCCGGCCTCCTCTGCCGCCAGGCTTATGCTCTCGATGCCGAAGCCCGCCTCCAGCGTCTCCAGCCGGGGGGCCAGCAGCCGCTGCATGTGCGCCACGTCCCGCGTCGGCTCGCCCATGCCGGCCAGCACGTCCTGCCGCGAGCCGTCCACCCGGAACGCTGCCAGCCGCAGCCGCCGCGCGCCCAGCCCCTGCTCGCCCAGAAGCGCCACCAGTTCAGCCAGCAGCCGCGGCAGCCACGCTTCCACCAGCGCCCGGTCGATCAGCGGCGCGCCGAAGCTGCGCGTCACGCACAGCGTGGGCGGCGGACTTAGGGGCACCACCGGCTCGCCCCGCTCTCCCAGCGCCTGATCCAGCCG
>NZ_DATBUP010000031.1:0-2374 GCF_036515995.1 Pedomonas sp.
CGATCTGGTGCGCAGCTTGAGCCAGTGGCTGTCCGGAAAGGCATAGTAGCTCAGCGTTTCCTGCACATGCGCCTCGATGAGTTCGGCCGCCCGGGTCATGCGCTGTCGCCGCAACTCGGCGATGACGGTCTCGGCCTTCTGCTCGGCAGCAGGCCGACTTTCTTGGGCATGAATGGCCTTGAGCTTATGGCTGACGTCTCGCACCCTGGTCGATGGCACATGGCTGAAGACATTGGGGTAAAAATGCACGACACAGCGCTGCCATCGGGCCTCGGGCAAATACTCGGCAATGCTCTCTACCCGGCTCCGGCAAGCATCCGAGATCACCAGTTGGACGCCCTTCAGGCCGCGGTCGACCAGATGGCGCAGGAACGCAGACCAGCCGGACTTATCCTCTTTGGCACCCTCGCAAATGCCCAGAATCTCGCGGTATCCTTCCGCATTGACCGCGCTGGCCACCAGCGGTGACACGTTGCGCACCTCCCCGGCCCAGGTGCGCTTCATCACGATACCGTCGAGATAAAGATAAGGATGACGGCCCTCGATCGGTCGCTGCCGCCAGGCCTCGATTTGCGCATAGATCTTGCGGTTGAGGTTGGACACCGTTCCCGGCGAGACCCGTATGCCCGACAGGGCCTCGGTAATATCCTCGACCCTGCGCACGGAGACGCCGGCCAGGTACATCTCGATCAGCGCTTCTTCGACCGAGCTCTCCCTTCGGCGGTAGCGCTCGATGATCGCCGTCTCAAAAGTCTGGCGCCGCAGCTTGGGTACCTTCAGCTTTACTTCGCCAGCCCTGGTATGCAGCGCCCGTTCGTAACTCCCCGCTCGGGTGTCCTTCCGGGCTTCGCTGCGCTCATACCGGGCAGTGCCACACAGGCGGTCCGCTTCCGCATCCAGCAGCGCGTTCAACGTCTCCTCAACCGTCCCACGCACCATCTCCGCAAGATGGTCCCAGACCCACGGTTCATCAATGCGGATTACCTTCCCGCGGTCTGGTCCCTTTATGGATGGCCCGCCCCTTATCGAACTCTACCTATTGCTGCCAGCAGCATGGGTAAAGAGAGGGAGGAGCCAAACCATGCAGATTGCCGTTCTTGGAATTGGCCTGGGCAAGAACAGCTGCAGCCTTGTAGGCCTTGATGATGGCGGCAAGGTCGTCCTGCGGCGACGAATGCGGCGGGAGACCATTGTCGCATTTATGAGCCGATTGCCGGCCTGCATTGTTGCGATGGAAGCATGCTGTGGCGCCCATCACTTGGGCCGGGCCCTGACCGCGCCGGGGCACATCGTGCGCTTGATGTCGCCGGAGTATGTCCGCCCTTTGTCAAAGCCCAGAAGAACGATGACCGCGATGCTGAAGCCATCGCCGAGGCAGCCACCCGACCGACCATGCGCTTCGTCGCGCTGAAGTCGCAGGAACAACTGGATATGCAGACCCTCCATCGGATGCGTGATCAGTTGGTAGGCGAGCGCACATCGCTGATGAACCAGATCCGCAGCCCGCTGCTGGAACACGGCCCTGGTTGCGGCAGTGGGTGAAGCGGCGAACTTCAGCCGGGGTCGGCATCTGGCCGCCTGGCTGGGTCTCGTCCCCCGACAGGCGACAACGGGCGGCAAACCAAGGCTCCTTGGCATTACCAAACGCGGCAGCAAATACCTGCGCAAAATGCTGATCCAAGGTGCCAGAGCCGCGCTGCCGACGCTTGCCACGACCGATACGCGCGTCGGCATCTGGCTGCGGGGGCTGCTCAGCCGGGCTCACGCCAACACTGTCGTGGTCGCTCTGGCGGCCAAAATGGCGCGGATTGTTTGGGCGCTTCTGCGCAATGGTCAATCTTATTGTGATTACCGGATCAATACTCTCCAGAAGTGCCGTTTGAATCTTCCCCAGGTTGCGATGGCGCCGGTCTTCCGGGGCGCGCCCCGGAAGACCGGCGGCGCGTCTTCGCCGATACTCTCTCCGGCGGCTGGAGGGAGGGAATTGGTGATCAACCTGAGGGAGACGATGATGATCCTGGATTTGCATCGACAAGGCCTGTCGGTGTCGGCCATCGCCAGGCAAGTGGGGATCGACCGCAAGACGGTGCGTAAGTACATAGAGCGCGGCCTGGAGCCTCCGGCTTACGGGCCCAGAAAGCCCCGAGCCGCAGTTATCGACCCGTTCGCGGCCTATCTGCGGGAACGCGTCATGGCCTATCCTGGCCTGACAGGCCGCCGGCTGTTTCGCGAGATCAAGGAGCGCGGATACCTGGGCGGCAATAGCCGTCTCATCTGGGCACGCTTCGTCATGCACCAGAATCTGCCGACTGTGCTGCGCTGCCATGTGGCGGCCCGGGAGGCGATTGGCGGGGCGCCGCGCGAGATCCTCTAC
>NZ_DATBUP010000032.1:0-4848 GCF_036515995.1 Pedomonas sp.
GCAGGAAGATCACGACGCCCAGAATCCAGAGCAACTCACGCGGTGCCTTGTAGGAACCGTAGTAGAGGCCGCGGAAGATGTGGACGTAAACCACAATGAAGAAGAACGAAGCGCCGTTGGCGTGCATGTAGCGGATCAGCCAACCGAAGTTGACGTCGCGCATGATGCGCTCGACCGAGGCAAAGGCCACGGTTTCGTTGGCTGCATAGTGCATAGCCAGCACGATACCGGTCACGATCTGCACCACTAGGAACAGACCGGCCAGCGAGCCGAAGTTCCACCAGTAGTTCAGGTTCTTCGGGGCCTCGTAGGTTCCCAGAGCTTCAACAACAAGCCGGGGCAGCGGAAGACGGCTGTCAATCCACTTCATCACCGGCGATTTGGGTTCGTATGGCTTGGCCCAATGAAACGACATATCTTATCTCACCCGATCACAATGGAGGTCGGCGTCTTGAAGGCGTACTGGGGCACTTCAAGATTGGTAGGTGCCGGGCCTTTGCGGATACGTCCCGAAGCATCGTAGTGCGAGCCGTGGCACGGGCAGAAGTAACCGCCGTACTCGCCCTTGGGCTCACCCTGTGCGGCACCCAGCGGCACGCAGCCCAGGTGAGTACAGACGCCAAGGGTGACGAGCCAGTTGTCGTGGCCTTCCTTGACGCGCTCCTGGTCGGTCTGCGGATCGCGCAGCTCGCTGACGTTGACGGCGCGCTCCTTGGCAACCTCTTCCGCCGGACGGTTCCGGACGAAAACCGGCTTGCCCTGCCACATGACCTTGATCGCCTGGCCGACCGCAATCGGTGCCAGATCGACTTCGACCGTGGAAAGTGCGCGGGTGTCCGCGGCAGGATTCATCTGCGAAATGAACGGCCAAGCCGCCATGACGCCACCGCCAGCCACGAAGGCACCGGTGGCGATGTGGATGAAGTCGCGGCGGCGAACGCCCTCCTCCGTCGTCCCTGGCTGAGCGGCGGCTGGTGTATCGGCTGTAGCCATATCTGTCGTGGTCCCTGATGCAACTACGACCGGCGACCACAAAGCCGCCGGCCCAAAAGCCCATTGGGAGGCCCCCATGCCCCCAATATCCCGGGTTCCATAATAACCCTGACAGTATGGTGCAATGGGCAATTTGGCCGCATTGGCTCATGCACAAATGAGGCGAATGTTATAAGTAGCTGTTTTTGGGGTCAGAAAGGCAGGTCATGCGCAGCCGAAAGCGGAGCATCCGGTTACTCTCCATCTTCGTCGTCCTGGCGCTGTGCCTCTATGCCGCAACGATGTTGCCGCTGACCGGTTGGTTCGAGAAACTGGAGCCTCATAGCCCGGGGCAGTGCGTTCGCCTGGCCGGTCCGGTCGGCGCGGAAGACTTCGCTGTCGACTGGCAGAAGCGCCGCGCTTACGTTTCCAGCGCTGACCGTCACGGCGTTGAAGAGGGCAAACGGCCGGGTGGTGACATATACCTGCTCGATTTCAGCGGAGAAACGCCCAAGCTGACCCCCCTGAACGCATGGCCTGACAAGGACTTCTTCCCCCACGGCCTTGATTTCATTTCAGAATGGGATGGAACGCGCCGCCTGTTTGCCATCAACCATGGCCCCAACGGCAGGGATCATACCGTTGAGGTGTTCGATGCGCAGGAAGATGGAACGCTCCGCCATGTTCGCACGATCAGCAGTTCGTCCTTCACCTCGCCCAACGATATCGCGGCGGTGTCGGCTGAGCAGTTCTACCTCACTAACGATCCCTTCGATCTGCCCACTATGGAGCGGACCCTGAACTATCTGGGCGTGTCGACCGGAACGGTCGTCTACTATGACGGGGGCATCGCACGGCCGGTCGTGGAGAACCTGCGCTTCGCCAACGGGATTTCCCGATCACCCGATGGCCAGTGGCTTCTCGTTGCCGAGTCGCTTGGCCGCTCGGTCACCGTATACCAGCGCAATCCGTTCAACGGCCAGTTGGTCAGGCGAAGCGAGATCGCCGTTCCCATGGCGGCGGACAACATGATCGTGCACCCGGATGGCACCACGGTGGTTGCAGGCCATCCGCGCCCGCTCGCCTTCCTGTCCTACACCAAGGCGCCGCAGGACCGCCGCGCTCCTTCCATGGTGATGCAGCTCGATCCGCAGCAACTCCCCTTCCCTGCGCCGCGGCGCCGGACCCTGCCTCTGCCCTATGTGAATGACGGCAACCAGTTCTCCGCAGCCTCGGTCGGGTTCATTGACCAGCAGAGCCGGCTGTTCGTAGGCTCGGTTTATGAGCGTGGCGTCTTGATGTGCATACCACAGACCCGCTAGACCGGCTTGCGCGCAGGGCGAAGCATCCTGCGGCCAGGAAAGTGCGTCCTTGAAAACAAATAGAGCCAGGCCCTGCCGTGCGCAGGCCGTACAGGGCTCTAGAGGCCGATCCATGCGTGTGGCTTTGTTCGAACCGGAAATCCCGCCCAATACCGGCACCATCCTGCGCCTCTGCGCCTGCATGGGCGTGCCGGTTGATATCATCGAGCCGTGCGGCTTCCCCTTTTCTGACCGCGCGCTGAAGCGGGCGGGCATGGATTACATGGATCAGGTGGACATCAGGCGGCACGTCGATTTCACTGCTTTTAACAGCTGGCGGAAGTCCGACAGCGAAGAAGGCCCCCGCCGCCTTGTGCTTGTGGAGACCACCGGGACGCTCCGCCACATAGACTTTGCCTTTTCTCCCAAGGATATACTCATGCTTGGCCGCGAGACTTCGGGCACCCCGCCCGAGGTTGAGGCGGCCTGCGATGCCGTCGTACGCATCCCGATGATGCCGACGGCGCGTTCACTCAACGTCGCCATCGCCGCCGCCATCGCGCTGTCCGAGGCACTCCGGCAAACCGAAGGGTACCCTGCATGACCGACCAACTCGCCGACCAGAAACAGCGGGCCGCCCAGTGGTTCGAGACGCTGCGCAACCAGATCTGCGCCGCCTTCGAAGCGATCGAGGATGAGCAGACCACCGGTCCCTGCTCAGATCTTCCGGCTGGCCGGTTCGAGCGCAAATCCTGGCAGCGCACCGACCATAGCGGCGCGCCCGGCGGCGGCGGCACCATGTCCGTCATGAAGGGGCGAGTGTTCGAGAAGGTGGGCGTGAACATCTCCACCGTCGAGGGCAGCTTCTCCCCTGAATTCGCCAAGCAGATCAACGGCGCAGCCGAAGACCCGCGCTTCTTCGCCACTGGCATCAGCCTGGTCGCCCACATGCGCTCGCCGCTGGTGCCCGCCGTGCATATGAACACCCGCTTCCTTGTGACCACCAAATGGTGGTTCGGCGGCGGCGCGGACCTGAACCCGCCGTTCCCCAACGAGGCAGACACCGCTGATTTCCACGGGGCCTTCAAAAGCGCGTGCGACAAGCACGACCCGGCCTATTACCCCCGCTTCAAGGACTGGTGCGACGAGTACTTCTACATTCCGCATCGCAACCGGGCGCGCGGCGTGGGCGGCATCTTCTACGACCATCACAACACCGGTGACTGGGACGAGGACTTCAGCTTCACGCAGGACGTCGGCAAGGCCTTCCTCGACATCTACCCGCAGCTGGTCCGTCGTCATGTGAAGGAAGAGTGGACGCCCGAGCAGCGCGAGGAACAGCTGCGCTACCGTGGCTACTACGCCGAGTTCAACCTCGTGTACGACCGGGGCACCACCTTCGGCCTCAAGACTGGCGGCAACGTGGAAGCGATTCTCATGAGCCTCCCGCCCGAGGCCAAGTGGCCATAAGGCAGAGCTGCCCTTATTTGTGAAAGACCCCGCAGGATTGGCTGCCCGCGGGGTCTGGAAAGGAGGCAATCCAGATAGAATGGTGTCGCCATTATAGGGCAGCACCCTCCTTCCACAACAGCCTTATAGTCGAATATCCAGAGGGCAGAATTCATGCCCCGCTCATTTAATTTTACTTATTTACAATAACTTACGACCATAGAAGCCTTGTAAGCCTTCAGTCCACCTGATCCAATCCCTCCTGTCCGGAGGGCTGGTTGATTGGCCCGGCAGCGCGTCCTGTCGGCAACCGCCTCGATCTGCACATCTGCAGAAATCCACGGACTTAGAAGGGAGTTCAAACCATGCAGATAGAATGGCTGGCGCTTGTCGTCGCCATGCTGACGCTGCTCGTGCAGGCAATCCGGCTCGGGTTGTCAATCGGGCGTCGTAGCAGGGACTAGCGCCAGCGCCGTAGGGAGCATCCGGGTGGCTCGGACGCCTTGCGAGCAGCCCGGATGCTCCTCGTATCGCGTTTCGCGAAGCCCTGCTCTCCTCGCCCAAAAAGAAAGCCTCCCTCCGGCGAGCCGGAGAGAGGCCAGTCTTCGTCGAGATCGTATGGAAGCGGGCGGCTTAGTTGGCCTGACGCTTCAGGAATGTCGGAATCTCCAGCGGATCGTCGCCGTTGCGCTGGCCGCGCGGCTGCGGAGCCGGAGCTTCCTGTGCCGGCTCTTCAACCGGGGTGGAACGGGTGATGCCCATCATGCGCTCGAACAGCGTCGGTGCGCGATGGGGCTCGGCGCGCTTCGGCGCACGCATCGGTTCCGGGTAGGCCGGCTGCTGTACAACCGGCTCGGCAGCAACCGGCGCATGGTGAACCGGTGCCGGAGCGGCAACCGGAGCCGGTGCAGGTGCCGGAGCCGGGCGGGTCAGCTCAACCGGCGCAGGAGCCGGAGCCTGAGCAACCTCAGGCTGACCAACCTGGCTGGCGGCGTCGAGCGAGAGGATGTCATCCTCGCTCAGTGCCATCGGCTCGGCGGCTGCAGCAGCCGGAGCCGGTGCGGCAGCGACCGGAGCCGGCGCAGCCTGAACCGGAGCGGGAGCGGGAGCCGGAGCCGGCTTCGCG
>NZ_DATBUP010000033.1:0-4414 GCF_036515995.1 Pedomonas sp.
GCGGTTGCCGCGCTGTTCAACTCCGTCAACGTTCTCTTGCTGCGCTACCTGGTGGACTACGTGGGCCTCGGGGCGGCCATTGCCGGCTCGATCCTGGCCCTGTCCAAACTGTTCGACGCCATCATCGACCCGCTGGTCGGCGCGATGTCAGACCGCACGCGCTCCCGCCATGGCCGCCGGCGCCCCTTCGTGCTGGCAGGCGGCCTGATGCTGGCCGTCTCGTCCGTGCTGCTGTTCAACATCCCCTCCGGCCTGTCGCCCAACGCGGCGCTGGCGCTGGCAACCGGCGCGCTGCTGTTCTACGCAACCGCCTATGCCGTCTTCAGCGTGCCCTACATGGCCATGCCCGCGGAGATGACCATCAACATCCATGAGCGCTCTCGCCTTATCTCCTACCGCGTCTATGCGGTGGCCGGCGCCAGCATGGTGGCGACCTTCATCGGGCCCATGCTCATCGCCGAGGCGGGAGGCGGGCAGGCGGGCCACACGGTCATGTCCCTGTTCATCGCGGCGCTCATTCTCGTCTCCACCATCGTCTGCTTCCGTGCGACCCGCAGCGTTGCCGGCGCAGACATTGCTGTGCCAACGCACCAGAAGATGAGCTTTGCAAAGAAGCTGGAGCTGATCGTCTCCAACCGACCGTTCATGGTGCTGCTGGTCATCAAGCTGCTCCAGCTGATGGCGCTGGCGGTGACGCAGGCGGCCCTGCCGTTCCTGTTCAAGCGCGTGCTTGGCCTGACCGACGCCATGCTGGGCGTATATTTCCTCGTCTTTTACGGTGCCATGATCGTCTGCCAGCGCTTCTGGGTGAAGTTCGGCGAGCGTGGCGGCAAGCGCCGGATTTATCTCTACGCCACCGTCGCCTATGCTCTGCTTTATATTACTTGGTATTTCGTGACGCCCGAAGAGCCGCTTGCAATGACGCTGCTGCGCGGGGCATGCCTCGGTGGCACGGCTGGCGCGGTGCTGCTGTTCGGCCAGTCCATGCTGCCGGATACCATGGAGTGGGATTACCGGCAGACCGGCCTGCGCCGGGAAGGTGTCCTCTCCGCCATCTATACCATGGTCGAGAAATTCGCCTTCGCCGCGGGCGCGGCACTCACCGGCCTCGTGCTCGGTGCAGCCGGTTACCTCAAGAGCACGGGTTCGACCGACGTGGTTCAGCCGCAAAGCGCGATCGATGCCATTTTCTTTCTGGCGTCGTTCGCACCCATGGCGCTCCTGCTGGCCAGCTGCATCGCGCTGCGGTTCTATAATCTCTCTGATGACATGCTGACGGGCGAGGCCGGGCAGCCGGCTCGTTAAAAAGCGACAAGAAGAAAACAACCTGAAGAAAAAGACCTGCGGAACGTGCGTTCCGCAGGTCTTTTTCAGTTCGGGATGCTGATCGAATGCGAGCCTTGTCGTCTGGATCCCCTCAGCCTTCCGCTGCGGTCAGCGCCAGCTCGATCTCGGCGGCGGCCTGGCGCAGGTCCGCAATGTGACGGCTGACCGCCTCGGCCATGCGCATGGACGCGGCAAAGAAGGTCATGGTCATGGTGCCCACGACCGCGTTGCCGACGAGCAGCGGCAAGGAAATCGAAGATGTCTTGCCCGGCTGCGGCGTCGGTCGAACGTTGGCCTGCGTAGAGAAGCCGTGCGCACGAATTTGCTGGCGCAGGCTGCCCTTGGTCAACAATTCCACGGTATATTCGTCCTTGTCCACCTCAAGCATCCGTAGCGTCGACATGATGCTGTTGAACTGGTCTTCGGAGACGAAGCTGAGGTAGGCAAGGCCGGCGGAGCATTCCAGAAGCGGCAGGCTGAAGCCGGGTTCCGGATCGTAATAGCACATGGACGTCATCTGATGGGTTGACGTCTCCACCACCATGTTCGGTCCCACATGCGTTGAAATTGTGATCGGCCAGCCGATTTTTCGGGTCAGGCTCTGGATGTGCGGCAGCGCGACGTCGGCCAGGCGGGCCTTTTCCTTGTAGCCATGAGCAAGCGATCTGACGAGCCCGGTGGGCCGGTACCATTTTCGTCGCCGATCCCGTTCGATCAGCCCTTCCAGAACGAGCGTCTGCACGATTCTGGAAGCGGTTGGATACGGCATGTCGCAGGTGCGCGATATATCCATGAGTGACATGGCGCCGTGCTGATTGATGATCTTGAGAACTGCCAGCCCCCTGCTGAGGGAGCGTACCGGAACTCCTCGGTCCATACGCAACGTCCACCCTATGCTTTGTTTTGTAATTGGTGTTTTTTTCAAACTATGGTTGCGCATCAGGGGAATGGCAAGACATTTCATATCCGCAAGAAGTCTGCAGTTTTCCTCCTTGATCCATGCACTTTTATCCCGTTCCTGCCCCGGTTCTCGCCGCTCTGCCGTCCGTGCTGCGCAATCTTATCTAACTGGTAGAGAGCCTTTTGCTGCGTTGTTTTGCCGGCCCTCCCCCTCGGAAAAGATGCCCGGGCAAATGAGCAGCCGCTTCCGGCCATCGGAGACGGTGCCTGTGAAAATATTCGGGGAAGGGGAGCAGCATGTCGTCTGCCAGCACATATTTGAGGACGGCTTCGTCCGCGCTTGCCATCGCAGCCATTTTCCTGCCAGCGGGGGTGCAGGCGCAACAGGGGGCGACCAGCGAGGCGGCTTTCGAGACTGCCGGTGAAATCGTCGTCACGGCGCGCCATCGCGCGGAAAGCCTGCAGGATGTGCCGATGGCCATCGCGGCGTTCAGCGAGGCCGAACTGGAGAAGAGTGGCACCACGGGGCTGGCGGATCTGGCCGCCATGACGCCGGGCCTGTCCTTCCAGGATACCAACGGCGCATTCCAGTCGCCGGTCATCCGCGGCATTGCGCAGGTGGACCAGATGGGCCCGCAGGGCAACGTCGGCGTCTTTATCGACGGCGTTTATCTGAACAACCGCTCGGGCCTGGAGTTCGGTCTGATGGACGTGGCGCGGATCGAGGTGGTCAAGGGCCCGCAGAGTGCCCTTTATGGCCGCAATACGTTCGCCGGCGCGATCAACTACGTCACCGCCGAGCCGAAGCTGGGAGAGTTCAGCGGCAAGGTGCTGGGTGAGATCGGCAACTATGGCCGCCGCAAGGTCAGCGGCAACCTCAACCTGCCGGTCAGTGACACCCTCGCCGTGCGCGTGTTCGGGGGCTACGGCACGTTCGATGGCACCATCGACAACCTGCGCGACGGTAAGCACATCGGCGGCTATGATCACCGCTACACCTTCGGCGGCTCGGTGCTGTTCCAGCCGACGGATGCATTCAGCCTCAAGCTGTTTGCCATGCACTCCGATCAGGACAATCATCAGGGGCCGCTTGTCAGCATCCCGACGACGGAGAACAACTGCGGCTCCCAGGTCGACCGCAACGGGCGCACCTACTATACCCTGTTCTGCGGCAAGCTGCCGACGACGACGGCTGTCGATATGGACACCACGACCGGCCACGGCCTGAAGGGCGACAGCGACCTAATGTATGCGGTCGCGAAGTACGAATTCGACACCATGACGCTGTCCGGCATGCTCACCCATACCAAGGCCAGCTTCTCATCGAGCATTGATACGACGGCGGATCCGGACGCCGTGTATGTGCCCAGCTTCGGCGGCCTGTCGCGCCAGCAGTTCACCAACGCGGTGGGCGATGCGAGCAAGGAAACCTCGGCGGACGTACGCCTGACCTCGAACGACAGCGGCCCGCTCACCTGGACAGCAGGCGTTTATTATTTCAATTCCCAGGTCTCGGATATTCTCCAGATCGCAGCCATGCCCTACGCCCAGCCGAACGGCACGCCGGTGGCGTTCCTCGAGCGCGGCGGCCGCCTCAAGACTGAGGGCTGGGCGATGTACGGCTCGCTCGGCTATGAATTCACCGACCGGCTCGATGCCCAGCTCGAGCTGCGCTACAACAACGAGAAGCAGGATTTTGCAGGTCGCGGCTCTGATTCCGCCGCCGTTGGCGATCAGGACTACAAGTACCTGACGCCGCGCCTCATCGTGAACTACGACGTGACCGATGATGTGATGGTCTACGCCTCGGCAGCGCGCGGCTACAAGACCGGCGGCTTCAACTCCAATGCCTACGGCCTTGACGGCTTCATGTACGGCGAGGAAACCAACTGGAGCTACGAGCTGGGCGCCAAGTCCAGCCTGTTCGACCGCAAGCTGCAATTGAACGTTGCCGCCTTCTACATCGACTGGAAGGACCTGCAATCGCAGGCGAATATCCCCAGCAGCAGCCTCGTGGTGGTGCAGAACAACGGCGGTGCCCGCTCCTACGGTATCGAGGCGGACGCCACCTATTACTTCACCCGCGACCTGTGGCTGCGGGCATCTGGCACGGTTCTGGATCCTACCTACAAGGACGGCGTGCTGGACGGCGACGTGGCGGCACCGTGCGGCGACATCCCCGGCTCTC